>JANYKV010000167.1 GCA_025358055.1 Gemmatimonadota bacterium | reverse complement strand
CGTCGGCGTTGCGCGGATCGACGATGACGGCACCAATCCGTTTGGTGGTCTCGAGCCCGAGGTGCTTCCAGGTCTTGCCGGCGTCCGAGGACCGGTACGCCCCGTCGCCGTCGTTGCCGTATGCCTGCCCGGTGCCGACATAGACGACATTCGGGTCCGACGGCGCGACGTCGAGCGCGCCGATCGACGAGGCGCTGCTGACGGAGTCGAAGATGGGGGACCACGTCTCGCCGGCGCTCGTCGTCTTCCAGATTCCCCCGGCCGGTGTGCCGGCGTAGAACGTCCCCACCTCGCCGATGGCACCGGCGGTAGCCGAGATCCGCCCGCCCCGGAACGGGCCGACGTTGCGCCACACCAGTCCTGACAGGAGGTCGGCCGGCACCGGCCCGGAAGCGGCCGTGGGGAAGCCGAACAGCAGCGTGATGGCCGTGCCGAAAACGAAAGAGGGTGTCAGTCGACTCATGATCCAGACCTGTTGGCGCGAGGAATGCTCCAACTATACGCTGCCGGTGGGCCCGAGGCCAGCAATGGAGCCGCCACGTCGGAACTCGTCCGACGTCCCGGCTTGAAGCCGCGACCTCAAAGCCCCCGCGGCCGTCGAGGACAAGTAGTTCATCTACTCGATCAAGGCACGCTGCACCTGCACCGTAGCTGGACTGGGGTATGCACGTACGAGGTGGAGTTCGAGCGAAGAAAGTCAGGACGTCGTTCGCCGCGCCCGGGCAACCCCGGACCGTGAGGCATGGAGGGATGGACGACGCGTTCGAATCGCCAGCGCGTGATCGCCGCCTCGATGTCGGCCTCGACGGCCCAGCCCGAACTGTCCCCCTCGCCCGAGGGCCGGTACAGCCCGCCTCCGGACAATCGGCGAGTTCTGGCGCCTGAATTTGAGTTGGTCCCGAAGGGATAACTGTCAGTTATTAAACGCGATGCCCGAGGCGAGAGTCGAACTCGCACGGGGTTGCCCCCGGCGGATTTTGAGTCCGCTGCGTCTGCCATTCCGCCACTCGGGCTAACCGACTCCGAAAATCGTCGGGTCTGTTACCCGGCGCAAGCCGAACGGCTCCCCGGCGTTCCTTGACCACCTACCCCCCAATTGCTATTGTCCCCACCATGATCCGCCGTGCCGCCTGGCTCCGAGGACTTCTCTCCGCTCTCCTGGTCCTCACCACAGCACTGAGCACGCCCGCCATGATGGAGGCCGCTCGGCACGGACAGGCCTCGCCGCATTCGCATCACCGACATTCGCCGTCCCAACACTCCACACCGCTCTCCGAGTGTTGCGATACCTGCTGGACCGCATGTTCCGGCGCCCCCACGCTTCCAACGATTGGCGCGCTGCCGGCGGCCGCCATTACGCTACCTCGCGTACAGATCCCCCTTGACTACAACGCTCCGAACGTCAGTGCCCCCTCGTTCCTCCTCCCGTTCCCGGTGGGACCCCCACTCCTCCTGAGCTGAGTCACGCCCTAGCGGCCCGGCACCATCGGCCGCCCTCCAGTGATTGCCCTCTGCTCCCGTAGGAGAACGTATGTTTTGTCGCTGTACGATCGCGGCCATCGTAGCCATTCCGGCCGCCCTTTGGGGCCAAGAGCCGGCGAAGCGCGATTCCCTCGCGCACCATCGCGATTCGCTGTCCCACGCACGACCTCCACTCCAACTGCAGGAAGTGACGGTCACGGCGGCGCCCACCAGTGCCGAGGCACCGTTCACCAGCCTCCGAATCCAATCACTGACACTCCGGCGCACTCCGGCCACAAACGCCTGGGATCTGATGCGACAGGTCGCCGGGATTGAGGTCCACGAACAAGGACAAGGGCCCGGGTTCGCGTCCACCGCATCGATTCGCGGCTTCAGCTCAGACCACTCCACGGATATCGCGTTGTGGGTCGATGGCGTGCCGATCAACGAACCGGTGAACGGCCACGCGGAAGGTTATAACGATTGGAACCTCCTATTTCCCCAAGCCATTCGAGACATAGAGGTCACCAAAGGACCCAGCAATCCATTCTACGGAAATTTCGCGATGGCCGGCGCGGTCAACATCCGAACGCTGGAGCGGTTGCGCGGCGCCCAGTTCTGGGCCTCCGGCGGTTCCTATGGCCGGTTCGAAGGCGGCTTCCTGACTGGAGTGGATGACGATCGCACGGGAGCCGTCATCGGTGTCCGAGCCGAAACCAACAGCGGCTGGCGGCCGAATTCGCACTACGATTTGGGCCAAGGGCATGCCCGATGGGTGCGGCAACTCTCGGGCACGACAACGATCGACGCCGGGCTTGGCCTCTACGCCACGGGATGGGATTCGCCCGGCTTCCTCAGTGCCGCCGAATTCGCCGCCGGGGATTTCACCAAAATCTCCGATCCCACCGACGGCGGCTTCAAACACCGCGCCCAAGAACGCGTGAGTCTGCGAGTCCTCGCCGGACCGAACCTACTCTGGCGCACGACCCTGTTCAGCACGGAGAGCCGCTGGCAGCTCTTTCTCACGATTCCACCGGAAGGCGGCGGGGGCGAAGGCTCCGGCAGCCAAACCGAAGAAGAAGACCACCGCTATGGGATCGGTGCATCGAGTGCGCTCACCTTGGCGCTGTCTCGAAGCGAAGTCACCGTTGGGATCGAATCCCGGTACGACCATTCGATGTACGAGAACTTCTTCACCACCCGACGCCTTCGAGACTCCGTGCAGACGAGCGTCACGGGACAGCAAAGCTCAGGCGGAGCGTTCCTGCAAACATCGACGGACCTTGGCCGGCACTTTCGACTCAACGTGGGCGGGCGGTTCGACCTGCTCCATCAAACGTCCGCCACGGACAGTGGCTCGAGCGGCGGCACCAAAGGGCTCGTCTCTCCCAAGATCGGCCTGCTCTATCACCTGCCCGGGGTGGCGGAATTCTTCGTGAACATCGCGCGCGGCTTCCGACAGTCCGACGGTGTGATCCGCGATCCGGGGCTCCCCTTCATCACGTCCTGGAACTACGAGGGCGGAATCAAATACAACTCCACCGGTGTTTCGGCCACCCTCTCCGCGTTCTTGATCGACGTCAGCAATGAACAGACATTCGATCCCATCCATCTGATCTCGACCAATGGAGGGCAGAGCCGTCGAAAGGGCATCGACCTGGATCTGAATGCCAGCTTGACTCCGGCGTGGCGACTGACGGTGAACGCCACGCTCACCGACGCAAAGTATCGGCATCAAGTCACTGCGGACGGAGATTCTCTGGACGGAAAGCCGGTGTTCAACACGGCGAAATACGTGGGGGGAGCGTCCGTGGAATACGGCGCGCCCAGTGGCCGAGAGTTTGTCCGGATCGGCGGCAGCGTCGTAGGCCCTTACAGCCCAGTCGACGAGCCCGGAGTGGAACTACCCACTTATTTCCTGGCGAATGTGTCCGGGGGGATTCAAGTGCACCGGGGGCTCCAGCTTCAGGTCGGCGTGAAAAACCTGACGAACCACAACTACCCGGAGATTCGCGCGGGAGGCTTCGTAGTGCCGGGGCAGCCGCGATCACTCATCGCGACCCTGCGCTATGACCGCTAGGAAGCAGGCTCGTCGCTGGTCAAGGCCGCACGGCTTGGCCGGCCGCGCGGTTCTGCTTGATTAGCTGCGCCCGCTGGTAGAGTTGGTCGCGGAGGAGTACGAATTGGCCGACTTGCGAGGGGGTGAGCACGGCACTCAGTTCGCGCACCTCCTCCTGGAAGCTCTGCGCGAAAGCGACGCGACCGGCGCCCAGTTTTTCCAAGAGCTTACCGACGACCTCTTGGTTCGCGGCGACACCCGGGCGAAGCTGCTGCCTAAGCTCGCGCCGGACCCGTTGATCATCGAGTTCCATCCCGCGGCGCCTAGCGGTGTGGGACCCCACGATACCGCGCACTTTCGAGGCCTGTTCATCCGTGAGCCCGAGTTCTTCGCGGATCCGCTCGCCGAATCGGAGCTCGATTAACTGGCGCAAGCGCTCGGCCCGAACCGGTTCGCTGGCGGTATCCTGCGCGCGAGCGGTGGCGGGCACCAGAACCAATCCGGCCAGAAGCAGAAAAACAGAGCGAGCCATCAACCCTCCAGAGAGTGGAGTACACTCTCGAGTTCGGTGTCATCGAGGTCGCTGAGGGCAGTGCCATCATGGATGTCGCGACTTGGGCTAATCGCGGGCAACAACTCGAGCAAGAATTCCAGCTCCCCCACGTTCAAGTCGTCGAGCTCGTGCAAAAGTACCGTGGTCGGTCCTGACACTGAAGTAGCACCGCGGCCGGTGGAGCGACCGGCCCAAACCGCGAGCGCTATCGCCGCCGCCGCGGCGAGCCCGATCCACCAGGGCGAGGGTCGCCGGGCCAGAACGGAAGGAGTGGGGGTGGCGCGGTGCCGCAAACGCTGCAGGACCCGGGCGGCGACCAGCTCCGGAGATCGTACGGTAACGCCAGCACCGAGGGCCGATCCAGCTCGGACCAGGTTCCACTCGGCTGAGCATTCCGGGCACTGTTGAAGGTGGCCATCCTCCGTCGGGGACCAGCCGGCCAACCCGCGCGCGACCGTCGGCATCCGATCGGAGAGCTCTTGGCATTGGGCGCTAGTGGTCATGCGACCGACTCCCGTAGGCGCTTGACGGCATGGTGATAGTGGACTCGGGCGGCGCCCGGGGTGGTTCCGAGGGCGACGGAGATGTCTTGGTAATCCAGGCCCTGTTGCACCCGCATCAGAAAGACCTCCCTCTGGAGCCGAGGCAACCGGCGGACCCCTTCACGAAGCCGATCCTCGGCTTCCCCGGCGGCGACTTCTCCCGCGGGATCCGAGCCATCGGCCACGTCGTGATCCTCAATCGAGACCATGGTGCGACCCTTTTGCCGCCGGAACATATCCTTATGGAGATTCCCGGCAATCCGGAAGAGCCACGCTTTGAACGAGGCATCCCCTCGCCACGAGGCGAGCGCCCGAAAAGCACGGAAAAAGGTCTCCTGAACCAAGTCATCAACGTCACCCTGGGGAGCACCGGCTCCGTACAGATACCTGGCGAGTGCAGCCGCGTGGCGGCAGACTAGTTCCGTAGCCGCCCGCTCATCGCCAGCTTGGTAGGCCGCAACGAGGGTCTGGTCTTGAACCGGCGACTCATTCGTCACGGCATTCATCGGCTGCAATGGGGACGCGGACATAGCACCTATGTTAAGCAAAGAGCCGGCCGGAATAGCAGAACGCCCTGCTCTCCGTCTTCCGATGAGAACCAACCCCGAGGTGCCGCTGGTAAACCGCAATGGAAACAAGAGTTTGAGAATATGGTGATAAAATCTGTAAAACATTATTATTAATAGTGTTAGAATCAACTATGTTACGTAACATATCAATATTTCAAACTTGAAACCTTGTTGAAAATCAACAGAAGGTACGACGAATGACACCGTTGGTGATCGCCCATCGCGGCGCTTCCGGCCGGGAGTATGAGAATTCCCCCGCGGCCTTCCTTGCGGCGCGCGAAGCCCAAGCCGACGGGGTTGAGCTGGACATCTACGCCTCCCGCGACGGTCACTTGATCGTGCATCACGATCCAGTGATCCCCGGTTGGGGACGGATAGCCGAGAGTACGCTTGCCGAGATCCGGAGAGCACGCCTGCCGAACGGAGAGGCAATTCCTTGCCTCGCCGAGATCCTCGAGATCCTCCCCGGGACGATCGTTTGGGTGGAAATCAAGGCACTGCCGGAAACCTCGGACGGTCACCTGCTCGAGACCCTGGCGGCGGGACCGACCCCGTCCAGCTACGCCGTCCACAGCTTCGACCATCGCATCATCAAACGTCTCGGCGCGAAGGACGCGAGCCTGAAGCGGGGCATCCTGTCCGCGTCCCGCCCGATTGACCCAGTAAGCCAGGTCCGGCAGGCATGGGCCTCGACCTTGTGGCAGGAATCAACCCTCATCGACCCAACCCTGGTTTCGGAGATCCATGCGATTGGCGCCGAGATCGTCGCCTGGACGGTCAATACGGAGGCTGACGCTCGGCGCCTGGCGGATATCGGGGTCGATGGGCTGTGTGGCAACTACCCGGAACGGCTCCGTCTCGTGTAGCTTTCTGGGCTTTTTCCTCTAACGCAAAGGGTGACCGTTGATGCGGACGCGACTCCTACCTTTTCTGGCTCTCGGTGCGGCCTGGACGGCGCCTCCGACGGTGGCCGCCCAGGACCTGCCCCCGGTGAAAATCGAGCAATATCGCTTGCCTAATGGCCTCAAGGTCATCCTGCTGCCGGATCATTCCTCTCAGGTTGTGGCCGTCGACGTGTGGTACAATGTCGGTGCCCGGAATGAGCAGCCGGGGCGAACCGGGTTCGCGCATCTCTTCGAGCACATGATGTTTCAGGGCTCCGCGCACGTCAAAAAGGCGGAACACTTCCAGCTCGTTGAACGCGCTGGGGGCCAGGACAACGGGTCGACGCACTCCGACTACACCAACTACTTCGAAGTGCTCCCGTCGAACCGGCTGAGCTTGGGGCTCTGGCTCGAGGCGGACCGGATGCGCTCCCTGATCATCACGGATTCCAATTTCCACAATCAGCGCGAAGCCGTAAAGGAGGAACGGCGGCTACGGGTGGAGAACCAACCGTATGCGGGTGCGTTTGTCGAAGGCCTTCCGTTGATATACGACTCGGTCGCCTGCTACGGGTATGCTCACCCCGGAATCGGTTGGATGAAGGATCTCGACGCTGCGCAGACCTCAGACGTCAAAGGCTTCTTCGAGCTCTATTACGCGCCGAACAATGCCACGCTGGCCCTCGTGGGCGATTTCGACCCCGCCAGCACCAAAGAACTGATCGCCCAATACTTCGGCACGATTCCTCGGGGTAGCGAGCCGCCGGCCGTAGACTGCCGCCAAGGCTTCGGGACCGGCATCATCCGCCGCACAGTCGTGGACAGCAAGGCCAACCTCCCGGCGGTCATTCTCGCGTACCGGGTTCCACCCGCCGGCGATAGCGACACCCCATCGCTCCAACTCCTCGCCGTCATCTTGGGTCAGGGAGAGAGTTCACGCCTGAATCGGGTCTTGGCGCGAGAGAGGAAGGCGGTCGTCACCGTGCAATCCCTGCTGAACGACGAATCCCGGGCGCCGGCCACATTCATTGCGCTCGCGATCGCCAACCAAGGCGTGACAGCCGAAACCGTCGACACCCTCCTTCAGGGCGAGGTCGGCCGCATCTCGCTCGACGGGGTGACCCCGGCCGAGCTGGAAAAAGCAAAGAATAGCTATCTCACCGACAAAATCACCGCACGCCAAAGCGTGCTGGCGATGGCGGAGTCGTTGTTGTACGCGGACTTGTTCAATGGTGGCGCCGACGCAGTGAACAAACAGCTCGAGGCGGTTCGAAACGTGACGATCGATGACATCCGGAGAGTGGCCCGCAAATATCTCGTCCCTGGGAATGCTTTGGCGTTGACCGTGACCCCTGGAGCGGCCCAATGAACGGCGTCCTTCGTGTTCTTCTCGTTCCGGTGCTGCTCAGCCCCGTTGCGGCTCGAGCCCAACAATTCCCCTCGACCCCTCCAGCCGCGGGGCCAATCAAACCCGCCGCCTTCCCGCCATTTCAGGAGGCAGTGTTGGCGAACGGGATGCGATTGGTACTGGTGGAGAACTCCCGGTTGCCGGTCCTTTCCGTGACACTCACGCTCCCCGCCGGAGCCACCTCGGAGCCGGCCGCGAAGGCAGGACTGTCGAGCATGGTCGCCTCGCTGTTGACGAAGGGCGCCGGCAGTCGCACGGCGGACCAAATCTCGGCCGCGATCGAAGGCGTCGGCGGCCGCCTGGCCGCGTTCTCCGACGAAGATTTTCTCATTGTGCGGGCCGATGTGCTATCGCCGAACGCCAAACTCGCGTTTGGACTCATTGGCGACGTTGTCGGCCGGCCGACCTTCCCCGAGAAGGAAGTGGAACTGATTCGAACCCAGACCCTGTCAGCGCTCCAACTCGAGTTGTCCCAGCCCGGAGCGCTCGCCGATCGATTCTTGATGAAGGGTCTGTATGGCGCTCACCCATATTCGTACCGACCGACCACGGAAACGGTGAAGGGCATCACGCGGGCGGACCTCTTGAGCTTTCAGCGGTCGCGGCTGCGCCCCACCGGCGGCCTTCTCGTCATCGCGGGCAAAATCGGATTCACGGAAGCGAAACAGCTCGCCAACGAGGCCTTCCAAGGCTGGGTCGGAAATCCGGCCCCGACGGCGGCCGCGCCAACGCCACCGATGCGAACATCGACTGAGATTCTGTTGGTGCATCGCCCCGGCTCCGTCCAATCGAACATCGTGGTCGGGAACCTCACGTGGGCCCCTGCGGATCCGGGATATTACGCCGCCACGATCGCGAACAAAGTACTCGGCGGTGGCGCGGATGCCCGGTTGTTCTTGATTTTGCGGGAACAAAAGAGTTGGACTTATGGGGCCTACTCCCGAGTCGAACGGCTCCGGGGCATGGGCAACTTCCAAGCCAATACTGAAGTCCGAACCGAAGTGACCGATTCAGCGTTGCGAGAGGTCATGTCGCAGCTGCACCGGATCCGGACAGAGCCAGTCCCCGCGGACGAACTCGACGCGGCCAAAGGGGCACTGGTCGGTCGCTTTCCGCTCGAAATCGAAACGGTCGACGCGGTCGCCCAACGGGTTGCTCGCGCGAAGTTGCTCGGACTCCCGACCGACTATCTGGCAACGTACCGAACCAAACTCGCGGCGGTCACCCCCGCATCCCTCACCGAGGCCGCGCAAAGAACCATCCGCCCTGATGCGGCCTACATCGTGGTGGTTGGGGACGGCGCCAGGATTTATGATGGGCTCAAGGATATTGCGCCGACCCGCATCGTGAGCCCCGATGGGTCGCCCCTCACGCTCGCGGATCTGAGCGCGAAAGCCAGCCCAGTCGACCTCGACCTCGGCGCGTTGGTGCCACGGCGAGACAGCCTATCCATCCTCGTGCAGGGCAACGCATTCGGCTGGCAACGGGTCACGCTAGAAACAACCGACTCCGGGTTCAAGTTTACCGACGAAACTCAGTTGGGGCCTGTTGGCGGTCAGAAGACCGAAGCCTACTTCGGCCCGACCGCCGCAATGCAGCACGTCGTCCAGAGCGGCACGATGCAGGGCCAGAAAATGAGCATCGATGTTGCATTCGCGGGCGGCCGCGCGAAAGGAAGCGCTACGACACCCGGCCCGCAGGGGATGAAGACCGTGAACATCGATCAGGTGGTCGAACCCGCGACGATCGACGACAACGCGCTCCAGGCCATCTTTCCAGCGCTCAAATGGGCGCCCGGCGCCAAATGGACGATCAATGTGTTCAGTTCGGGCCAAGGCGAAACCCACGCGACCATATTGGCGGTGGCGGGCATTGAGTCCGTCACTGTTCCGGCTGGGACGTTCGAAGCGTACAAAGTGGACGCCACCGGCGGCCCTGCCCCGATCACCTTCTGGGTGATGAAAGACAAGCCACATCGCGTGGTGAAGCTCGCAATCGTGGGACAGCCGGTAGAGTTCGTTCTCGTAAAGTAGAGGGTAGTCTCCGTCGTGTTCGGCAGCGTAACCGTCAACGAGGAACCGCTATGAAACGATTGACCACACTCGCTTGCTTTGGAATCCTTTCCGCGGCTTGCGCGGGGGCCGGCGCCCAAACGCCCCCGGCACAGACTCCCACGCCGGCGGTCAAGCCGGCGGAGACGAAGGCCGAAATGAAATTCACGGATACCACCAGCATCGACCGACCGCAATACACGTCGACCTATAAGCGGCGACCGTTTCCCCCTGTGGTGATCAAGAACGCGACCATCATGACGGCCACGGGGGCTGAGATCAAAGGCGGCGCGATTCTGTTCCAGGATGGAAAGATCGTAGCCATCGGACAAGACGTAGCCGTTCCCACGGGGGCGATGGTAGTCGATGGCACGGGGAAGTACGTGACGCCAGGACTCATTGATACGCACAGTCACTTGGGCGTGTATGCCGCGCCGGGAACTCAGGCGGAGAGCGACGGGAACGAGGCCACGAACCCGGTCACCGCGGAGGTGTGGGCCGAGCACTCGATTTGGCCGCAAGATCCACAGATTCCCCTCGCGATCGCGGGTGGAGTCACTACGATGCAGGTTCTACCCGGCTCGGCCAATCTCATCGGCGGCCGATCAATCGTCGTGCGTCTGGTTCCCGCCCGCACCGTGCAGGAGATGAAATTTTCGGGGGCGCCCTACGGCGTGAAGATGGCCTGTGGCGAGAATCCAAAGCGGGTCTATCAAAACCGTGGCCCGTCCACCCGCATGGGCAACATGGCAGGCTATCGGGCGGCGTTCATCCAAGCCGATGAGTACCGCAGGCGCTGGGACAAATGGCTCAAGGATCGGATGGGTGATCCCCCGGGCCGGAACCTTCGCGACGAGACGCTGGCGGACGTCCTTCGCGGGAAGATATTGGTCCATAATCATTGTTATCGTGCGGACGAGATGGCCCAAATGCTCGATCTGGCAAAGGAGTTCGGCTTCAAGATCCAGAGTTTCCACCACGGGGTCGAGGCCTACAAAATTGCCGACCTGCTCGCAACCGCCGGCACCGCGGCTTCGGTCTGGTCGGACTGGGGCGGGTTCAAAATGGAAGCCTACGATGAGGTGGTCGAGAACGCGGCGCTCGTCACGCAGGCCGGCGCTCGAGCCATCATCCATACCGATAGTCCGGATGGAATTCAACGCATGAACCAGGACGCGGCCAAGGCGATGTACGCGGGCAACAACGCGGGTATCCCCGTCACCCGTGATCAAGCATTGCGCTGGGTCACGGCGAATCCGGCGTGGGCCCTCGGCATCGATCACCTCACCGGCACTCTGGAAGCCGGTAAAATGGCGGATGTGGTCATCTGGTCCGGCGACCCGTTCTCGATTTACTCCAAAGCCGAGAAGGTATTCAACGAGGGGTGGCTCGTCTTCGATCGCAGCGATCCGAAGCGACAGTACAAGACCGATTTCAACCTGGGTCAGACGGAGCCGGGGGTGGGACGATGAAACTCACAACGCACTTCGTCGCCTTATGCGGTCCCGCCAGGTACACTTTGCTTCTGGCGACACTTTCGCTTCCGCTCGCCGCGCAGACCGTCGCGATCACCGGCGGGACAATATTCCCAGTCTCCGGCCCGAAGATCGCACACGGTACAGTACTCATCAAGGATGGGAAGATCACCACGGTCGGAGTGAACATCGCGGTGCCTAGTGGAGCGACGGTCGTGGACGCGACCGGCAAATGGGTTACGCCTGGTCTCATTCACGCCTCGTCCAACAGCGGACTCGCCGTGGCCGAGCTGGGCGGCTTCCGCGAGAGCAGCGTAAACGGTGAGGTCAATCCATCGTTCAACCCGCGCGAGGCCATCGACCCCGCCGCGATCAGTATTCCCATTAGCAGGACCGGCGGTGTCACCACCGGCATTCTGTTGCCTGGAGGCGGGTTCCTTCCAGGCCAGGCGGTCGCCGTGGATTTGTGGGGGGATCGGATCGAAAAAATGATCGCCAAGCCCTCGGTGGCTTTGTTACTCGACTTGTCTTCTGGAAGCAAAGACGCCGGGGGCGGAAGCCGAGCCGGTACCCTGGCTCGCATTCGTCATCTATTCGCGGATGCGGTCGAGCTGAGTCGGCGCGGGGCGGACTACAAGAAAGCCCAAATCCAACCGCTCTCCGCACCTGCCGCGGAGTTGGAAGCCCTCCTCCCCGCCCTGCGGGGAATGATTCCCGTCCTCATATCGGCCGAGAAGCAAACCGATATCGAGAACGCCGTGCGTTTGGCCAAGGAGTTCAAGCTCAAGATCGTGGTCATCGGGGGCACTGAGGCGTGGAAAGCGGCACCCGCCCTCGCCGCCGCGGGCGTTCCCGTGGTGGTCGGACCCCTGCGGGACATTCCCAATTTCGACGGATTGGGCGCCCGACTCGACAACGTCACCCTCCTCGCCCAAGCCGGGGTCAAGGTGATCATCATGGTCACCAACGATGGCGGTGGTGAGCGCAATCTGCGCTATTCAGCCGGCAACGCCGTCCGCAACGGAATGACGTGGGACCAGGCACTTCGGGCCATCACCCTCACTCCGGCCGAAGCATTCGGCTTAGGCGATCGCTATGGCACACTCGAGGCCGGTAAGGTTGCGAACGTAGTGATCTGGTCGGGTGATCCCTTCGAGTTCTCCTCGAAGGCAGAGAAGGTATTCATCCGAGGCCAGGAGACGTCCCTTCGAACCCGGGAGAACGAACTCAGAGATCGGTACCGGAAATTGCCCGTAGAGTATTAATCGGAGGCTGGGGTCTGGAGGCAAAGCACCGGGGACCAGGGGGAAACCTCTGGTCCCCGTTTCGTTCCTGTGGGGCCGTTCAGCCCAGCTTAACCTCTGCTTCGCCGGTGGATTTGGCGCTGCTTTCGCTCGCTGGACTCCCTTCCGCCTGGTTGGGGGCCGCCGCCGGAGCTGGGGTTTCAGCGGCGGCCGCGGCCTCGCCCCGTGCCACAACCATGTCGCGCTCCACTTTCGCGATGCGGGCGCTCAAGTCATCGAGCTGCGCCATGACGGCGTCGTACTCACCAAGATTGAATTCACCACCGCGTTCGCGCTGAAAGACCATCAAACCTAAGCGAGATGCGGTCGAGGAACGGACACCTTGGAGCCGGGATCGTTCCATCTGCAGGCGGCCAACCTCCAGTGCATCTTGAACCCGCTTCCCGAAATGATCCAGCTCCCCACTAATCCTGTCGAGCAATGACATATACCCCTCGATGAAGACGTGTCTTGTCCGACGCGGCTGAGTGTGGGTTTGTTTCAGGCGGCCCGGACGGCGCGGGACACCGAAAGCACAAAGGGCGCCTCATGGGCGCCCCAGGTTCTTATTGCAACCGGCCGGAAATCAGCTCGCGGTGGCGACTTCGATCGGGTAGACCGAAATCTTTTGACGGTCTTTGTCTTTGAACTCGAACTTCACGACGCCATCAACCAGAGCGAAAAGGGTGTCATCGTTGGCACGCCGGACGTTCTTGCCGGCATGAAACTTCGTTCCACGTTGGCGCACGATGATGTTGCCGGCGATTACCGCCTCGCCGCCGTACTTCTTGACACCCAAATATTGCGGATTGCTGGTCCGGCCATTTCGACTGGAGCCTACGCCCTTTTTATGAGCCATGGCGTCACCCTACCTTCACGTCGGTGATGCGAATTTCGGTGAACTTCTGGCGGTGGCCTGTCTTCCGCCGATAGTTCTTCCGCCGCTTGAATTTGAAGACATAGATCTTGCGCTCTTTCCCCATTCCAACAACCTCGGCCTCGACGGAAGCGCCGCTGACCGTTGGAGTTCCCGCGCGGATATTCTCGCCGTCGGACGAGAGGAGCACCTGGTCGAAGGTCACCTTCGACCCGGGCTCAGCATCCATAAGCGGGATGCGGAGCGTCTTGCCTTTTTCGGCCTTGAACTGCTTACCTAAGGCCTTGAAGATGGCGTACATAGTTTACCTGTTGGCCCAGAGTTTCGCTGCCAGCGAGCCCGGAACCATAATGGCCAGACGGGTTTGAGGCAAGGGTACGTGAGATGGCCGGGCTGGAGCATGGGAGGGCAAACGTGCTTCGGGGAGGCGCCCGGAACGAGTTAAGCCCGGGCGAAGATGTTCAGCTCCAGCCACTCGACAAACGACTGGTCGAGCTCAAGAGGATCCTGTCCCGGCACTTGGGGCATGACCGGCCATCGCTTCCCGCTGTTCATCAGAAACCAGGTCGGCGGCATCGCGACCTCTTTCCGGGCCAGGTTCTCGATCACTTGGTCGTAGGACACGAAGTGGAATTGCCGACCGCGGTGGCTAACTCGGCGCTGCTCGATCTTATAGCTACCCATGGGACACTCGCTCAAAGGAATCGGCGGAGCGGCTTCCGGCTTCGACGGTCCACCGTTGATCAGTCTGAAATCTACACTCATGCCAGCCGAAACGGGGAAACGGCCGTTTGTGCGCTAGGCCACCGCGTACAATTCCGTCACATCGCGGCCGGCGGGCCGGCTCATCAACCGGAACTCATCGAGATGCATCATCGGGTCGTCGCGGATTTCGATATCGAGCCCAGTGATTCGGCTCAGCTGCCCCAACAGTTTCGACTCTTCTTCCAGGAGGTAGAGCGCCACCTCCGGGTGCACTCGCACGGACATCTGCTTTTCCCGCCGCTCGTGCCCCGCCCGCCGCAGCGAACGCTCGAGCCGTCGGGTAACCACTTCCGGCGTGAAAACGCGCCCCGACCCGACACAGGTCGGGCACTCCGTCGTCATCGACGCCCACAGCGAGGGCCGCACCCGCTGCCGAGTCATTTCGACGAGCCCGAGGTCCGATACCGCAAGCGCTTTCGTGCGGGCGCGATCACGGCCGAGATGCGTCCGGAGCTCCTGAAGGACCTTGTCGCGATTCGAGCGCGACTCCATGTCGATGAAATCACAGACGATGATGCCACCGAGGTCGCGGAGGCGCAGCTGGCGGGCAATTTCACGGCCGGCCTCGAGATTGGTCCGCAGAATGGTCTTTTCCGGATCCTTCTTCCCGGTATAGCGGCCGGTGTTCACATCGATCGACACCAGGGCTTCGGTGGGCTGAATGATGAGCGAACCACCGGTCGGCAGATCAACCCGCGCCTTGAAGAGATTCTTGATTTCGGTTTCGATGTCGTATTTGTCGAAGAGCGGGAGGGGGTCCTGGTAAAAATTGACTCGGTTCATCAGCTCCGGGTCGATCTGCTCCAAGTACTGGGCGATCTCGTTGTAAATCTCTTTGCCGTCCACTTGGAGGCTGTCGACCTTATCACTGAACACGTCGCGCACCAACGACCTGGTGAGGCTGGTTTCCCGCTGAAGAAGGGCGGGCGCGCGTTTGAGAAAATGTTTCTTCCGCTGAATCTTTTTCCACTGTCCCATCAGGGATTGGATTTCACGCCGGAAATGGTCCTCCGTAACACCTTCGGCCACGGTGCGCACGATCACGCCGCCCGAGTCGGGCGGGAGCAGATTCGAGACCATCTCCCGAAGTTTTTGCCGTTGTTCTCTGCTTTCAATTTTCCGGCTGACGCCCACCTTTGATGCGTAGGGCATGTACACCAAAAACCGACCCGGCAGCGAGATCTGCGCCGTGACCCGACACCCTTTTGTGCTGATGGGTTCTTTGGTGACCTGGACGAGGCGCGTGTCTCCCTTTTTGAGGAGATCCGCGATATTGGGAAGTGC
>JANYKV010000020.1 GCA_025358055.1 Gemmatimonadota bacterium | reverse complement strand
GCTCCAACGGCCCCCGCCGCGGTGAAGGCCGAAACTATCTCAGCGACACGCATCGCAGGGGCTAGGGCGATCCCGGGAAACAGACCGATACCCATGCAACCGATCGCCAGCATGGCGAGACCGTACCCCATTCCACTTGGCGCGTCGTAATTGGATTTCGGGGTGCCGGAGCGTGAATGTCCGAGAAAGATCACAGTGCCGAGCCGGAGGAAGCAGGTCAGCGTGAGGGCTCCGATCAGACCGATGGCGGCCGTTCCGATGCCCGCGAATCGGACGGGCCCGGAACTCCCTCCCGCGGTCAGGAACCCTCGCACCATCGTCCATTCGCCCAGGAACCCGTTTAGTGGCGGCAGGCCGGCAATCGCGACTGCCCCGATGAGAAAGGCCCCGGTAGTCCGCGGCATGGTCCGCGCTAGCCCGCCCAGGCGGTCGATTTCGCGGGTGCCCGTGTTCCCGACCACCGCACCCGCACTGAGGAACAGGAGGCTCTTGAACAGGGCATGGTTGAGAGTGTGGAGTAGCGCACCAGCAAAACCGAGCACGGCAAGGATCGGGTAGTGATAGGCTTGGCCGAGCGCGCCCAGGCCAAGGCCGAGCAACACGATTCCAATGTTGTCCACGCTGCTGTACGCGAGGGCTCGCTTCACGTCACGTTGGGTGAGGGCAGAGAGCACGCCGACCACTGCGGAAGCGAGGCCGAGGAGTAGGATCGCCCACGCCCACCAAGCGGGCGGAGGGCCGACGAGCGAGATCACCCGAAAGAGGCCGTAAATACCGGTCTTGATCATCACGCCGGAAAGCAATCCCGAAACATGTGAGGGCGCCGCCGCATGCGCACCAGGCAGCCAGAAATGAAACGGGAAGACACCGGCCTTTACCCCAAAGCCGAAGAGTGCCAACAGAAGGATGGGGGCGCTACCCCAAGCAAGGTGTCTGGCCGCAGGCGCGAGGTTGGCAAACGTGAGATCGGGAGCAGACCGGCCCCAAGCCAGAAACATACCCAGAAGTGCCAGGGTGCCGGCGTGGGTCAGCACGAGATACACCACGCCGGCCCTCCGCACGTCGCTATTCTCGTGGTCAAAGACGATGAGGAAGTATGCGCTCACCGTCATGACCTCCCAGGCTACCAGGAAGGGAACCACCGCCTGCGCGAAAAAGACGCCAAACATCGCGGCAATGAGGAGTGCGAAGATCGCGTGGGCGGGAGCCAATTCGGCCCGTGGCCGTTCGTGCGCAAGGTAGGTCACGCCGTAGATCGTGGTTGCGGCTCCCACAATACATAGGAGGAAGACGAACCACGCGGAGAGGTGATCCAGTCCGACCACCCACGGCCCGCCGGGAAGAGTCGCGCGAAAGGACACAGACTCGATCCGGCCGCCCAGCAGGACCTGAACCGCGGGAGCGGCGACTAGGGCGGAACCCACCAGGATCAAGGTGCGGAAGGCGCCATCAGCGAGGCGGGGGTGACGCCTGAAGAGAAGTGCCGCAACTCCTCCAACCAGGATCAAAAGGACTCCCGCCCCCAGGAAGGCCACTACATCCCTCCGTCGTGAGATGTCACCAGCCACCCCGGTCGACCGGGTCGAAGTTCCCGGTCAGGATGACTTCTGGGTGGGATACTGGCCGGTCGTTGTCGTCGCGAGGGCGGCAATCCGGTCGAGCAGCGACTCGTCGGATGCTCGTCGCCCAAGCAATTCACGCACCACGGAATCCCGGAGCGCAAATCCGAGTTCCGCGAGAATACGCAAATGCACCGGAATGCTCGAGCTGACGACGAGGAAGATGGCATGGACCGGCAGGCCATCTATGGAGTCGAAGTCCACTGGGTGCCGCAGGAGAAACAGGGCCACCATGGGCAGTTCGACGTGCAGCAGGATCGGGTTCCGAACGTGGGGGATCGCGATCCCCTCACCGATGCCCGTGGAACCCATCGCCTCACGCGCTTCGAGAACTGCGAGGACGTGATCCCGATCCACGTCTTCGGGCAAAGGCAACCGGGCGACGATCGCGGCGAGTACCGCGTTCTTGTCATTGCCCTCGACGTCCCGGTGAATCCCACCGGTTGTCAAGAGACTGGTCAACGGGGGAACTTCCTCGGGGGCCCGTCGGGCCTCCTCGAGTAGTTTCCGCGAAACCGGGACGCCCCGCTCGATCGCCCACTCCCAGACCTCAATAGCGTTGAGGTGCATCCGTTCGTTCGCCCGGTGCACCGGAAGACCTCGATCCGTGATCCATCGGCGGACCTGCCCCTCGTCCACGCCGAAGTATGTGGCGGCTTGCCGAACCGTTAACTGCATCCGTAGATTGGTCTCCCGCTCAATAAAGAAACAGTCTCGGGCGCCGTCTCCAGAATAGTGGGGCGGCGGTGGATCGCAAAGATCTTCGAGGACTCCCTTCGTGACGGATCTGAAGCCGATCCTACGTAATGAATAGGGAGGAACCCAAGAGGAAATCCCTGGCCCTGATTGAAGGGGGAATCATGAATCGTTTTCCGATGGTCCGGACCTCGGCGTTCGCGACGTCCATTATGTGTCTCGCCCTGTTCGCGGGATGCAAAAGTTCAACCGGGCCGAGCTCCAGCACTTACAGCGCCACCTTTAGCGCCAACGGCAGCACCGTGCAGTACACCGCACAGTCCTCCCTCCTGGCCGCCTTCGGCCAGGCGAGTACCCAGTATGACTGCATCGTCTCGGCGTTCGATGCGAGCAGCAACCTCAGTCTCCAGATGTACGACGGGTCCGCGATCACGGCGAAGGCTTATTCCGGCTACAATTTCGTGGGCGGGGCCTTGGTGGGCGTTTTGATCGTGTATCAGGACGCCGCGGGCGTCGTCTACAGATCAGGGAGTGTGACGACGGACGCGTTGATCACCGTCACGCAGATCACGTCCACTACGCTCCGCGGCACGTTTCAGGGGACCGTCAAGTCGGCCGGCCATGCGAACGTTGCGATTACGAACGGCACCTTCTATGTCAAGCGGGCGAACTAGCGCCACGGCCCTCGAGTCGGTAACCCACGGCTGGCGGAGCGTTGGTAGTGGGTCAAACTGACCCACTACCGGAGCGTTGTGGCCTAGCCTCGCTCGAACCCGAATGCCCTATTGTTCCTTGGGAAGCGCTTTCCCGTCCGGCCCCACCTGGATCTCGGAGCGTTTCTTGCCGGTCATGACCTGCGCTTCATAGGCGACGAGTTTGCCTTGCTTCGTCAGGGATTCCACTTTGAGAATCTTGCCCTTGCCTGCCTTCGCCACCAACCCCGCCTTCACCGCCGGCGGAACGGCGTCCAGCCCAACTTCTTCCTCCACCTCAACGACCACCCCACCCGCATCGAAAAGAACATCCTTGCTGTGCCCGTTCACCGTCATCTCGGCTTCATACATGGTCTGGCCGTTTTCCTTTTCCGTCGAGTACCCCTTGACTGTCGCGCCCTGACTTTGGGCGACGATCGCCTTGGCCACGGCCGCCGGCAAATCAGACTGCTTGATTTTGCGCTCCTGGCTGGTCGCGATGTTCGGAAGAATGAGCAATTGAGCGAGAGCGAGCAATGCGATATCTGGGAGTTTCATGCGAGCCTTCCTCCTTGGAGTAGTGGGCCGAATCGTACCATCAGATGTGTCAGTGCTTCAAGAGTTCCCTTTGCTTCGAGACCTACATGCCGACAGCAACCTAAAACGAGACCATGACGGCGGGATGACACGGCGGCATCCGAGGCGCACGATTTCCGTATTCTACGCTCCCAACCCGGAAACTATTGGAGAATTTGAACGTCTGGCCAATGGAAATCTCCGAGGGGCGCTTGACTTTTCCTGCCCGGTACGACAAAAAGCACACCGCAGCCTCGTTGACTGGTACCCCCGAGAGGCCGATGATCAACCGAGTAGCATTCGCTTCCAACGTCCTCGTGGGTGTCGACGCGCTCCGGGTTCACCCGCTGCGCACCTTCCTTTCGGTGCTCGGCATCATTATTGGAGCCGCATCTCTGGTCGCCACGATGTCGGTGAGCGATGGGATGATGGCGTTCGTCCGGGAACAGGTCAGCCGGGAGACCTCGGTCCAGGAAGTTACGGTCAGCTCTCGTACCTCGGATTTCAAGAATGGTGAATGGGTCGCCGTATCCAACTTTCCGGTTTTCTCCTCGGCTGACGCGGCCGCGGCACGCGAGGAGATCGCCGGCGTCGGTGCCGCCGCTCTGACACTGAGCGGCCGCTCTTCGGCGGAATACCGCGGGAAACGCGAGATGGTGGACGCCACACTCAGTACCGCGGACCTGGCCGACATCCGTCGCATCGACTTTGCGGCCGGGCGCTTCTTCACAACCGCGGAAGCGACCCACGACGCCTCGGTCGCCGTGCTGAACTATGCCCTGGCGCGCGAGTTCAGCCGGGGGCGCGACCCGCTCACCCTCCTGGGCGAGGACATCTACGTTCGGCACCGGCTCCGGCGGGTGGTCGGCGTTCTCGCGCCCAACCCCTACGAGCAGGCGCGGCACCCGGAGCTCCAGATCTTCGTGCCGATTCGTGGCGCGGAGTCGGTGCTCGGTCCTCCCGGACGGGGGCAATACACCCCAATACTCCGCCTTCGATCACCGAACCTCGAAGGCGTGATCCCGCTCCGAGATGCGACGATTGACTGGGTGGCTCGGCACTATCTGCGCTGGGAGGATCGGATCGAGGTCGAGGTGGGCATGGAGCGCCTCGCCAAGGTGGAACAGGCGATCTTCCTGGCCAAGCTCTTCGTCAGCGCGCTGGTCGGTATTTCCCTCCTGGTCGGCGGAATCGGCATCATGAACGTTTTGCTCACATCGGTCGCCGAACGGACCCGCGAGATCGGGATTCGTAAGGCGGTGGGTGCGTGCGCCGCGGATGTTCGCACCCAGTTTCTCGCCGAGTCAGTTGCGATCGCGGGCCTCGGCACCGGAATCGGGCTCGTCATCGGGTTGCTCTTGGCTCTGCTGGTTACGGCCATCTTTCGGTACTACACCGAAGCGCCGATCTACCCGGTGCTGCGGGCCAATACGGTGCTCATCGCCCTCATCTCATCGGCCGTGGTCGGTTTGGTGTTCGGGACCTATCCCGCGCGGAGGGCGGCGAATCTTGTGCCGATCGACGCGATTACACACGAGTGAGGCACGGGGACCGTCCTGGTACGAGCCAGTGAGGGGGCCGGGGGAGCGGCGGTCTCGGTCGACCGGCACTGGGATTCGACAGAGCGACGGACGCTGGCCCCGCGTTGCATCCCGTTCGACCCATTCACAAAAATCCCGTTGAAGTTTAACAGCCGCCTGGCAAGGCGGCTAACCGTATTCGCTCCGACCACGCTGATGGTCTAGATTTCTTTTCATCGGATGCGTTCCAAGGGGGTCTTGTCAAGGCGCGATCAACTTGCCTGCTCGTTGACCTCTACACTGAACCGTACCGCGTTAGGCGGTTAATTCTGCTCGCGGCCCTACCCGGCCGAGCGGTGCTCATGCGCAGGCAGCTTATGAATTCGAAGCCGGCTGGGTATTCCGGAACCCCACTCGTGAAGAAACTCGGGATCACCGAGGGCGCGCGCGTGGTCGTCAAACAGGCCCCCGACGATTACCCTCGACTGCTCGGCCCGTTGCCACCAGGCGTCCTCTTCGATAGGAGGGTGTCGCCAGTCGCCGACATCGTCCACGTTTTCAGCCGGCGACGGGCAAGACTGAAGGCAGAACTTGAAGCCCTGCGTCACTCCATCAGGCCGGATGGCGCGGTGTGGGTCTCCTGGCCGAAGAAAGCCTCGAAGGTGCCAACCGATATCACCGAGGATACCATCCGCGAACTGGCACTTCCGCTTGGGTTCGTTGACGTCAAGGTCTGCGCGGTGAGCGAGGTTTGGTCCGGTCTCAAGCTCGTCATCCGCAAAGCACTGCGTTGACGATTCGGCCCTTTTAAACCCCAGCCCCCAATAGCCATGGACCCGCGCCCTTCTACCCCGTCCCTTCCTATGGCCATCCTGACCGCCGGACTCATTGCAGGCGTTCTCGACGGACTCTCCGCGGCCGTCAAACATCTGATCCAGGGCGGCCGCACGCCAGAGCGCATCTTTAACTACATCGCCAGCGGGGTGTTCGGACCGCCGGCAATGACCGGCGGCACGCCCATGATGGTGGTCGGTATTTGTTTCCACATGCTGATTGCGCTGGGGTGGACCGCGCTCTTTTTTCTGGCGGCCGCGCGGCTCGTCGCCCTCCGCCGACACCCCTACGTCGCGGCGATCGGCTACGGATTGTTCGTCTGGCTCGTGATGAACTTGGCGGTGGTTCCCCTCAGTAACGTTCAGCGGCCGCCGTTCAACCCGACCCAAGCCATCATAGGCGCGTTGATTCTGATTGCGTTTATCGGCCTCCCCGTGTCGCTCCGAGCTCGAATGTTTTTTGAGAACGCGACTCCCTTACAGATTGAAAGAAATCGCCAGTGAGACCTCGCATCACAGTCATTACACTCGGCGTCGACGACATCGAGCGGTCGCTCCGGTTCTACCGGGACGGCCTTGGCTTCAAAACCAACGGCATCGTGGGTAGGGAATTCGAGCACGGCGTCGTCGCCTTCTTCGACCTGCAGCCCGGCCTCAAACTGGCCATCTGGCCGCGCAAGAGTATGGCCCACGATTCAGGCGTCCCGCTCCGGGACACGAGCCCAACGGAAGTGACGATTGGGCACAATGTTTCGTCTGAGGCCGAAGTCGACGCGGTGATGGCACAGGCGAATCTGGCAGGTGCGGTGATCGCCAAGGACGCTCAGACCACGTTTTGGGGGGGCTACGCCGGCTACTTTCAAGATCCCGATCACCACTTGTGGGAAGTAGTGTGGAACCCGAAGTGGATCATCGCCGATTGAATCGAACGGAGAGCTGATGCTCAGCACTGCCCTGTTGGAGCGATTCATCGCGCGGGTGGAACAGAACGCCCATGCGGAAGCCATTGAGGAGTTCTATACCCCGGACGCGTCGTTGCAGGAGAATCAGGGCCGGCCTCGGGTCGGGCGCGAGGCGCACGCGGCTCGGGAACGGAGTATCCTGGCGAAAGCAAACACCATCGTGTCGAGCTGCGTCCGCCCGGTGTTTGTGGGCGGCGACAGGGTGGTGATCCGGTGGATCTTCCGGTTCGAATGGAAGGATGGCACGGTCACTCAGATGGAGGAGTTACCTCGGGTCCCATTCCGGGAAGCTCTTCGCGATCAGCCTCACGACGAAGGCCGTGGCCTGGTCGTTTGAAACGGCAGCGGCCAAATCGATGGCCGCCACCCTGGTCAAACCCGATGGGACCCCGAACGGCCCCGCCGCG
>JANYKV010000018.1 GCA_025358055.1 Gemmatimonadota bacterium | reverse complement strand
CTGGCAGGTGATCGCGATTGGTGAAGGTCGGCACCAGCAAGCCGCCGCGGCGGGTGGCCCCGGGCGGGAAGTGCTTCGCGAGCTCCTCGCTCACCTCGAGTTCGAAGCAGCGCGGGGCGGCCGCGCCGTCCTTCCCTGCTTCTGCGAGGTTCGCCATCGCGAGAATGCCGCGCGGCAGTGAATAGCGCCCTTGGTCCTTCGGCGAGAGGTCGACGGCGGGACGTCCGGGTGTGGCCGCCAGCCGTTGCAGGAGCTTCCGTTGCTCGAGGAGCTCGTCGATCGGGGCCGAAACGATGTGCGTGGTCATGCAGCAGACTCCTTGTGTTCGAATGATCGGGTCCGGCCCGTTTCGGGGCCGACGATTTGTCGGTGCCTTGGTCGCTCTTGTGCTACGTTCGTGCTACGTTTCACCCCGGCTTCGGGCGCGATTCGGGGGTCAAATGTCGGCAACGGGCGACACGGACCCCAGGAAACACGCAGGTTGTCGGCGGATCGAGGGATGACCCCTTAGTTTGCAACCAGGGGGTCGTGGGTTCGATTCCCATCCGCTCCATCGTTGTGGCCCCGCCGAGGAGGAAGCTCCGAGGACATGATCATTCTCTTCGATGGGGTCTGCAATTTGTGCAGCGCCTGGGTCCTGTTCGTCATCCGACGAGATCCGAAGGGTCGGTTCAAGTTTGCCGCCCTACAATCAGCCGTGGCCACTGACATGTTGCGTCCGCACGATATTTCGGCGGAAGCAATGCGCAGCATTGTCCTGATTGACGGCAGCAGGTGTCTGACAAAGTCCGATGCGGTGCTCGAGATCGCCCGAGGTCTGTCGACGCCGTGGCCCCTGTTCGGCAGCCTCAGGCTCATCCCCAGGTTCGTGCGCGACGCGGCCTACGACTTTGTCGCACGCCATCGTTACCACTGGTTCGGCAAACGGGGATCCTGTATGGTGCCGACGGCCGAACTCCGGAGTCGTTTTCTCGATGGGTAGACGGTCCGCAAAGAGGCCCAAGTTCGCCGAGAAGAAGGTATCGGCAGCAGCCGCGACAATGCGGCACTCCCCACCATCGGCCCCGCTCCGTCGTCTACGCGATCGCCTATTTGCACCCCTCGACATCGCCTCCCTGGTGTGCTTTCGTATCGCGTTCGGCGCCCTGATGCTGTGGGAGATCCTTCACTACTTCGCGTACGACTGGATCAAACGGGACTACATCGACCCGAAGTTCCATTTTACCTACTATGGATTTGGTTGGGTGCATCCCTGGCCCGGCGCCGGCATGTACCTGCACTTTGCCGTCCTCGGGGTCCTGGCAGCCTGTATCGCAATCGGCTTCTTCTACCGAATCAGCGCCACCCTCTTCTTCATCGGCTTCGCGTATGTCTTCCTGCTCGATGAAACGAGATACCTGAATCATTTCTACCTGATCTGCCTGATCAGCTTCCTGATGATCTGCATTCCGGCGCACCGGGCGCTGTCGTTCGACGCCTGGCGAAACCCCCGGATTCGTTCGGACACCGTACCCACCTGGGCCCTTTGGTTGCTGCGTGCCCAACTCGGCGTCGTTTACTTCTACGGAGGCCTGGCGAAACTGAATGTGGATTGGTTCAGCGGCGACGCGATGCGCACACTCCTCTTGCGGCAGACCACGTGGCCGATCGTTGGCCGGTTGTTCGCCGATGACAGTGTGCTGGTGTTCCTCAGCTACGGCGGCGCGCTGTTCGATCTCCTGGTGGTACCCCTGCTGCTCTGGCGGAGGACCCGACCCGTCGCCTTCGTTGCCGCAGTGTTATTTCACTTCACGAACGCGAACTGGTTTGAGATCGGGGTCTTTCCTTGGTTCATGATCGCTGCGACGACCTTGTTCTTCCAACCCGACTGGCCGCGCCGCGTGCTTCGCCGGCTTCGCCCCGCCGCGGGGCAAAATCGGCCGAGCCTCGTCGAAACGGTCACCGTCCAACGCCGTCAGGATCTCACGCTCGGCCTGCTGGGGGCATACTGGGTAATCCAGCTCCTGGTCCCGTTTCGACACTACCTGTATCCCGGCGACGTCAACTGGACCGAGGAAGGACACCGCTTCTCTTGGCGAATGATGCTGGTCACCAAACGGGTGGCGGCACGGTTCTTCGCCACCGACCCGGTGGCCGACTCGACATGGGAGGTCAATCCACTCGAGTACCTCACCCCGATACAGCAATCGCGCATGATCCGACGCCCAGACATGATCCTGCAATTCAGTCGCCACGTCGCGGATGACCTGCGCGGCAAGGGGCATCCACAAATCGAGGTGCGGGCGAAGGTAGTGACCGGGTTACAGCAACGTCCGCCGCAATGGATGATCGACCCGAATGTGGACCTGGCGGCTCAACCGCGGACACTGGCTCCAGCACCGTGGATCGTGCCGTTCGGCGGAGTGGTAGTGGACCGTACGAAGCAAGCGGGACTCTATCGATCTCCAACAGTGAAAGAAGGCAAGTGAAGGCGGGAAAGCGGGGCACGACATGCAATGTCCAAATCCAGAAGGCCGTCATGCCCGTATTGCGCTTGCTGTCCTCTACCTGCCGGCTTGTACTTGCCCTGATCCCGACCGTTCCCTCCTCAGAACCCAATGCTGAGCCCGACACTGGTCGGACCCAAAACGATTTTGGTCTTGCCGATTTTGGTCCCTCGGGATCGTTCGATGAAGCGGGCGCCTAGATGTCCGAGCGCGGCGCCAACAACCACGTCGGAGAGCCAGTGCCTGTCGTCGTTGATCCGAGCGCGGGCCGTGTTCGCCGCAAATCCATAGAGCAGCACATCAATCCACCACTTGTCTCCAGTCTCCTTGGCGAGCGTCGATGCCACGGCAAACGCGACCGTGACGTGACCGGAAGGGAACGACACGTTTCCCGAAAAGGGATGAAAACTGCCGGGACGGATGTCCTCCCCGGGGCGGGAACGGCCGGACACCAACTTCAAGATCTGGTCGGCACCGCCTGCAAGAGCAGTCGCCTCGATCGTGTGCCAGGCCGCAGTGGACCATTTGGGCTTGTGGGCCAGCTTGCCGACCACCCAAAGAAGGCCAATGGGAGGGGCCACATAGAGCGGATCCCCGTTTGAGTTGCCGATGCCGATCAGTGGATCGCGAGATCGGTGTTGCTGGGCGTAGTCGCGCAGTGACTGGTCAGCGACAAACGCACCCGCGAGAAGCACGGCAAACCCCGCTGCCTCCAAGGGGGGAATGAAGCGGTGGCCATGGGCAGCCGAATCCTGGACCACGACTTGCGACGAGAGACGAGGGCTAAGCGCGAGAGTCCCCAGGAGGCTGAGCCTGATTGAACGCGCGAAGTTAAGAGGCAAGGCGGACCTTTCGTGGGTAGGAATACTACCTGCCTTGGGGTCCTCTCGTCACCTGGATATCATCCCGGAGCGAGGGGCCGGAGCTTGGCGCTGGGTTCACTATCCGCCTTTCCATTGCGGTCTTTCCCTTGCCGTCTTGTTCTTGCCGTCCTGTTCTTGCCGTCTTGTTCTTGCCCTCCTTCATTTGCCGTCGTGCTCCTGCCATCCCTCACTGCCCGGCACCACCCCAAATCCGGGATACGTGACCCGATACCCCAAAGCCCGGCCGACCATGGCCAAAACCCCGACAACGATCCGCTGTACCGGAATGGGCGGCCCCGCAATGAAGGTCGCAGGCATCGTGCGCTCCGCCAGTACCGCCAGCTGCAATGGATTCGGCGCGCCTTGCCGGTTGACGCGCCCTTGGCCGGCCAACCCGAAGATCGTGAGGATGGCTTGGATGCTGGCGGTGAGCCCCGGCTCATCCGGTGGGTCCGCCACCGCGGTATGGCGAACGTGCAGTTCCTCGTTGCTGGCACTCCACGGATGGAGGTGCGTCACGCCGGGCGGCAGTACGATCCGGCCACCCGGACCCGCGGCAGACAGTTCTCGACCAATCCGACAACGGGCTTGGCCGCGGAGAATCTCGAACGTCTCGGTCCAGGTGGGATGAAAGTGGGCCGGAATAGCAAATTGCCCCGCGAAAGGCCGGTTGATATACTCGAGGACGAACGACCGTCCACCGGTCTCCGATGGCAGCGTGATGAGCCTCGCTCGTTGGCCCATCGCGACGTTTTCGAACCAGGTGTCCAGCAGTGGCGGAGTCATTCGGCATCCCGGAAAAGTGGGCGTCTGGGAACTAGAAGTATTCGTCCGTCCAATCTAGATCGTAACCCCGCACCCACCCCTTAAACCGGGAGTCGCTGTGAAATCGCGCCGATCACAAATCGCGCCGCATCCGTGGCTCGTCGCCGGGCATATGGCGTCCCGAGCGTTGGTGCTGTTGCCGCTGTGCTTTGCCACGTTGGGAGCCGGCATGGCGATTTACCACTGGGTCGAAGGACTCCCCTGGCCCGATGCCTTTCTCAACGCCGCCATGCTGCTCGGCGGCATGGGTCCCGTCGACCCCCTGAAGACGATCGCGGGCAAATGGCTCGCCGGTACCTACGCTCTCTTCGCCGGCCTCGTATTCATCGTGCTGGCCGGGGTCATGCTCGCCCCGGTGATCCACGCCGTGCTTCACCGGTTTCATCTTGAGAATGATACCGATGTGGCTCGGAGAGATTCACCCTAGCTCAGGTGGGCGGGAAGGGCTCTTACCGTCTTGTTCTTGCCGTCCTTCTATTCCCGTCCTGTTCTTGCCTCTCGTCCCGCCCGTTTTGCGCCCTCTCCAGGGTAGATTGTGACCTCCGGGATCTTAGGCAAGTTGACTGACGGCGCGGGCGGACACGGTGAATCCTGGGCAACCATCGAGGTCATCCAGCTCAAGGGCGACATTTTGAGAGAGGGCGTCCGGTGGCCGCGATCGCTTGCAATCACCTGGGACGGCAAACATACTTCGACGTCGAGATCGAGGAATTCGAACCGAGCGCCTCACTGAAGGACCCGATACTCAACGGGCCAGCGAAAACGGGAGCTCCGTGAGCACCCGGGCCAACGGCGCCGCATGTGGTTCCTAAACCTCCCCGGCCTCCTCGTCCTGCTTCGGCTCCGCCGGAAAGAGGTCAAGGCCCATTGGCTGGCGCTAGCCTATGGAGGCCTCCTGGCAACGGAGTACATCCTCCGGCACTCCACCGTCGATGCCATCCTCGGCGTATCGCTCCTCGCGACCCTGCTGGCCTACCTGTACTTCCTCGGCCTCAACCGGCTGCAGAGGACACCGTACTTCTGGGTTCTTCTCGTCGCCGGGGTTGCGTTCCTCGTGGGGATATAGGGAGGGAAACGGGAAAGGGGAATCGGGAATGGGGAATAGGGAATGGAAGAGCGAGGGACCGGAGAGCTCGTCTGCCTTGTCCGGAAGGCCGACGG
>JANYKV010000169.1 GCA_025358055.1 Gemmatimonadota bacterium | reverse complement strand
CGATGAGCGTTGTGGGCAACGCCAATGACCTCGTTGCAAGGCGCGGTATCCGCTTGGACCTTAAAGCACCTTCCCAACGGTTTCTTCCGCCGGGCCTTGGAACAGGTCTCTCGATTGCCCGGCGTGCGTTCGGCCGGCCTTTCCCTCGGCGTGCCTTTCAATTGGTCATATGGTGCGCAGGTCATTGTCCCTGGACGCGATTCAATTCCAGCGCTGCCCGGCGGCGGACCATATTTCATGGCCGTATCGCCGGACTATTTTGCGACGGTTGGGGTCACGCTGCTGCGGGGTCGCGGGTTCACGGCAAACGACCGGGCCGGATCGCCTCGTGTGGCGGTCATCGATGAAACGATGGCTGGGACGATCTGGCCCGGGGAGAACCCGTTGGGCAAATGCTTCAAGGTCCAAGCGGATACCGCGCCCTGCAACGAGGTCATTGGCGTCGCCCACAACGCCCATCGGGACCAACTGCGTGATGCGGCGTTCATGTCGTACTATATCGCGCTCGATCAACTCCCCCCGACGACCGAAATCCAAGCGCTCTGGGTGCGGCCGGCCGGCAACCCCCGATCAATTCAGCAGGCGGTCCAACGGACCATGCAAACCCTCGCGCCTGACCTTCCGTTTGCGGAGGTGCGCCCACTCCAAGACCTCGTGGATCCGCAGCTCGTCTCGTGGCGGTTGGGAGCGACGATGTTCAGCGTGTTCGGAGGGCTCGCGCTGGTCTTGGCGGCGGTCGGACTCTTCGGGGTGCTTTCATACAGCGTCAATCAGCGGCGGCAGGAACTCGGTGTCCGGACGGCGCTCGGCGCCCAGTCCGGTTCGTTGATCCGCCTCGTGGTATGGGAAGGCCTTCGGGTCGTGCTGGTTGGGCTCTCGGTAGGGGTGGTGATTGCGATTGCCGTGGGACACTTTGTTGCGCCGCTCTTGTTCGAGGCATCCCCCTGGGACCCGGCGGTGTTCATCGCCGTTGCGGTGACGCTGGTGAGCGTTGCGTTTTTCGCGAGTCTCCTGCCGGCCCGACGCGCCTCCCGAGTCAACCCAATGGAGGCGCTCCGCTCGGAATAGCTGTCTAGAACGACAGGTAGTAGTTCGCCTTGAGCAGCAGCACGTTCTGCATGTTGTCGGAAAAAATGTCACCCAGATCGCGAAGGGCTCGGAACCTGGGGTCCGTCGCGGAATTCAGCCGGTTTTGATTCCACACCAAAAACAGGGTCGAACCGGGCCGGTATTCCCACCGGACGACGAGGTTGCTTCGGAGCGAGCGAATCTTAAAGTCCGGGTTGGCGAAACCGATCGGAGCGGCTAATCCCGACCCGTCGGGGTCGACCGTGAATGCGTTCGCTTTGCCGTCGAAGGCGATCGTGGAACCGTTTTCGCCGTATTTGCGGAAGTCGAAGGTGCGCGGCGCGGCAAGCTCCTTGAACCCGGTGTAGCTGCCGGTGGCGACAAACGGCTGCGCATAGTACTGCACCGAGAGGAGCGGTGTCACGTACCAATTCAACCGCGCGGTGAGGCTCAACGTGTGCTGGAGAAGGTCGGCGAAGACGTACCGCCCTCCCAAGGTGGCGGCCGCGGTTGGGTCGGCAGCCTGCGTAACATAGAACGCGGTGCTATGGCTGTGGGTGTAGGACGGCGTCACCATCAGACTGACCGACCCGCGAGTTTGAATGGTGAGGTCACTGGCGGCCGTCCAGGAGTCACCCCCCTGGGCGTCACGGTTGTAGCTGAACTGGGGGGCGACCGCGACCGCTTTGCGACCGTCGGAGATTGCGAATGCGACCGCGAACCAGGACGCTGGTGACTCCATGAGGGGGCCGCCGCGAGTGGCCCGATCATCATACCCGTGGGCTTTCCCACCGAAATGCGCGCCGAAGGTCCAGAAATCGTTCGTCGTTCCGTTAAACGAGAAGAACGCGTTTCGGATGACGTTCACTCCGCCGAAATTGAGCGTCTGTTGAGCGTCCACCTGAACTAAGGCACCTTGGAAAATGGGCCCCGGGGTGATCCAGCGATGAGTCAAGCTCCCGCCAAAGCTGACGCGGTCGGCGTCCGTCTGGAAACCGAGGTCATTGAGCTCGAATCCCGGGGAAAGGAAGTTCCCATTGAGGGTGTACACCCACTCTCCGTTGGCCTTCTCGAATTGCACCGCCCCGGCTGTCCCGGCAAGGCTGCGGGCTCCCCGATTCAGCAGCGCGTAGTTCTGATCCGGGCGCTGAAGGTACCGCGCCGAGGACGTTTGGGCGTCGAGGATCGCCGACGAATCGCCCCGGATATACGAACCCCCGACCCATCCCGTGAGTTGGTAGGCGTTGTGTTTGAAGCGATGAAAGAAATCGATGCCGCCGGTGTACGCCGCCGATCGAAGACTGGAGAATGCGGTGTCATCGATCTGCCGGTTCACGGCCGTGGCCAGCAGCCCGAAGCCACTTGAACCCCCATTGAGATCCTTCCGCGCTCGGAGGACCCCATAGTTGGTGAGCGGCTCGACCGGTTGCCGGGGGAGGGCCCGGCCCAACGGATCCGCGAGTCGGGCGTACTCTCGCCCGGTGAGCGCTTCCAATGCGCCAATGGACCATCCGGACTGAGTCTGCCCAGTAACCTTGGCCGCGCCAAGAATCGAAGTCGAGATGGGCACATCGGTATACGCCGCGTTGGGGTCGGTGGTGCCTAAACTCGGCGTCTTACCGATGCGGCGGGTGTAGAAAAATCGATTCTTGGCGATCCCGTTGCCAAAGCCGAAAATGCCGGACCCCTCGACGAAGAAGGGGCGATGCTCTTCAAAAAACGTTTCGAACGCCGTGAGGTTTACGACGGATGGGTCGGCCTCGACCTGTCCGAAGTCGGGATTGATAGTCCCATTCAGGGTGAGATCACTCGACAAACCATACTTGAAGTCCACCCCGCCGGTGGCCGAGGTCACCGTACCATGGTTGAAGGGGTCGAGGGAGGCGACACCCTGGGTCGCCATTGCCTGGGTGCGTACATACGGAAGGATCTCGAGCCGGCGTGGAGCGGGGATGTTCTCCAGGCCGAGCAGGTGACCGTATTTGGAGACCTGGCCCGGCTCTGTTTTCGAAGACCAGTTCCAGTCCACTGCTTCGCCGGCGCGCACGATGTCTCGGCGGAATTGAATGCCCCATACCTGGATCGGTGTCTGTGGGAACCGGAGCTGCGAAAATGGAATCCGGATCTCGGCGGTCCAGCCCAGCGAATCGATGGTCGTTTTCGCGGTCCAGACTGGGTCCCAGGAGAGGTCGAACTCCCCATTGGTGTCTCCGGTGCTGATCGCGTCCCGGCGCTCTCCGGCCGGAGTGACGCCAAAGACGAATTGCGTTCGATGATCGTGGTAGGAATCGATTAGGACGAAGAACACGTCATTGAAATTGGCAAAGGAGTCCCGGCGGCTCAATCGATGCGACACGAGGTCCGGGCGATCATCGAACATCCGGGCCCCGACATACAGATACTCCCGATCGTAGAGAATCCGGACCTCGGTGTTCTGATGCCCGGGTTTCCCGTCGCTCGGCACGTCCCGGCGAAACCCATCTTCCGGCTTCGCGAGAGTCCAAACCGAGTCGTCCAGCCGGCCGTCGAGTTTGGGCGGGGTCGAGGTAAAGGTCGCCAGGGCCGCCCGCGGCGCCCGCCCGTTGCGGTGCACCAGCTCCGAGCGAGTCGCCGCCACGGCGGAAGAATCCGGGCCCTGCATCAGCCACAGGAAAGCAAGTACCATGCGAGTCTCGGAAAGGGGAGAACGGCGATCCTTAAATTTAAACAAGGTCTGGTGGCGATGACAGGGACAGAGACCGGGGATCTGGACCAGGATTGGGACAGTGGGCTCGAACGAAGGAGGCGGGCGGCGAGTGGTGAGGGCAAGACGGAACAATTCCATATATCTTGCACCTGGTTCCTAATCCCCTTTCACTCCAAGCGGATCCTATGCCAAAGTCCCTCGAAAATCCCAACAAGATCCAGCACCGCATGACCTCGACCACACTCGGCATAGAAGGCTATCGCGTCACGCAAAACCTTGGCGTCGCGATGGGGATTACGGTGCGCTCCCGGTCCATCTTCGGGCTCATGGGGGCCAGTATCCAGACGGTTTTCGGCGGGCGCATTACCAACTTTATCGAACTCTGCGAGCGCGCGCGCTTGGAAGGGTTCGAACTCATGTTGGAGCATGCCGAACAACACGGCGCGAACGCGGTAATCGGAATCAAGTATGATGCCACGGAAGTGATGCAGGGTGTCAGTGAGGTGCTGTGCTACGGTACTGCGGTAGTGGTCGAGCCGGTTTAGCGCCCTGCCGTGACATCGGGCGATTTGGGGGTCGGACTCGGCCGGTGCCGGGCCCGTCAGAATCCCATCCGCTCCAGATGAAACGGGAGCATTTGCCGCCACGACGGCCAATCGTGTCGCACATCAACACCCCAGAGATCCAACGTGTGCGGGATGCCTTTCGTCTCGAGCAGCTCGGCCAATTTGCGTGATTCCTCCGGGGCCTCGTAGGCTCCCTGGCCCGTGACGATCGTGATCGTACACCGGGTACGGAGGATTTCCAGCGACTCCCCCTCCAGATTCCGCAAGTACCAGAGCGGATTGTTGTAGTACACATTGTCGTCGGAATAGCCTTTGAGGTAGCTCGGCGCCAGATCGTAAAATCCGCTCATCGCGATCAATCCGCGGAAGACGTCGGGTCGGCGGAAGAAGGTGTTCGCCGCGTGGTAGGCACCAAAACTGGCTCCGGTCGTGGTGAGGCGGGCCGTCGCGTCCCTACACGCATCACGCACGTACGGCACCACCTCTTCTTCGAGATACCGGGCGTAGAAGGCTTGGCGCCGAGCCTGTTCCTGCACCGGAATGGTCTCATCCATCCACGCATATCGGTTGATACTGTCGATGGAGAATACCCGGAGGCGGCCGGCTTGAATGAGCGGCTCCACCGCCTTGATCAGGAAGAAACGCTCGTTCTCGAGATAGTCCGCCGCGGCGGTGGGAAAGAGCAGAAGCGGCCGGCCGCTGTCACCATAGGTGACGATGGGCATGTCGAGGCCGAGGTGTGGGCTTCTCCAGCCGTCCAAACGGCGGGGCAAGCTGGGGTCGAGATATTGCGTGGGAGACGCTCCAAGCTCTTAAGTTGGGTCTGGGATGTTACGCCGCAGGCGGCAGCGATGGAAGAATTTGCGGCGCGATGATCGCCTTCAGAACGGCGCGGTTGGCCACGGCATCGAGTGCCTCCCCGGCGCGCTCCAACGGGTAGCGGTTTTTCACGAGGTCACCCCACGGGAAACGATCGCCAAACCGAGCCGCGATATCCAGGGCTCGGAAAAAGTGGTGGAACTCCGAGCCCCAACACCCTTTGATCTCCACGTGCTTCTTGTTGATCTGGAAATGTGGGTGCAGCGACACCGGACCGTTGTTGGTGTAATGGCCGGCGATCACTACCCGGCCACCATCGCGCACCAGGTCCAGAGCCTGGGACACGGCATCCGGCGCTCCGGTTGCCTCGATGACGAGGTCGACGCCTTTCCCTCGCGTCCACGCGCGCACTTGGGTGGCCCGATCCTCGGACGGGATGTCCAGCCCCAACACCTGGGTCGCTCCCATCCGGCGCGCAAAGGCCAGGCGGTCCGATGGAGCGCCGATGGCGATGACCTCGGCCGCCCCGGAAAGCGCAGCGAGAGCGATGGCCGATTGTCCCACGGGTCCGACACCGAGCACCGCGACGCTCTGCCCGAGGCGAATGCCGCCGAGGTCGACCGCATGAAGTGATGTTACCAGGCCACATCCGCCGCCGATGAAGGTCTCAGCCCGGAGGCCTGGGGGAAACCGTAGGAGCTTTACGCCGGGCGGAATCCAAATGGCTTCGGACCATCCGCCGAGGAGTCCGTCCTTGGCGCCGTAGGTGACGCCGTAGACCTTGCGGTGTGGACATCGGGTCGGTTGCTTGGTCACAAGACATTCGTAGCAGGCGTTGCAGGTTTCGGCGACATCGAGGAACGTCACCGGCTCGCCTTCTTTGATGATCTTCCCTTCCACATCGTACACCCGCCCATTGACCTCTGCGATGACCCCAACCGACACATGTCCGGGGATGAGAGGATAGGGAACCCCCTGCAATTTGCCGTGGTGGAGATGGACGTCAGTACCGCAGACTTCGGAATACAGGGTGTGCAGCAGGGCCGCACCGGGCATGAGTGTGGGTGCGGGGAACTCCTCAACGCGAATCGGTTCGTGAGGGCCTGGCATGATGGCGGCACGGTACGTTGCGGGCACGGATCGTCCTGGGAAGGGGCGAGGTTGAAAGATACATGCTAGGAAACCGCGATCCACAGTCCAAAAGCTTACCGCTCCCGATTTGTTCGGGTATCCTCATGTTCAATACCGCGGCCCCGATGTCTTCTGCACCTCACCCATCACCCTAAGGAATGGTATGCATCGCGTCACGCACTTTGAGATTCAAGCCGAGGACCCAGCGCGCACCATCAAGTTCTACACCGAGCTCCTGGGGTGGACCTTCACACAGTGGGGCGGCCAAAAGTATTGGCTGATCACGACGGGCGAAGCAAGTGAACCGGGGATCAACGGCGGGCTCCTCCCGCGACCGGGTGCGGGTCCGATCGATGGCCAAGCGGTGAATGCGTACGTGTGTACGGTGGCCACGCCAAACGTCGATGCGACCCTGAGCAAAGCGCTGAGCTTGGGGGGAAAGTTGGCGCTTCCGAAAATCGCGATCCCGACCGTGGGTTGGTTGGCCTACGCTAAGGACACCGAAGGAAACATTTTCGGCATGATGCAAGCGGACCCGTCGGCCAAGTAAAGTTCGGCGTACTCTTGGTTGGCCGTGCGTCGTTTCGATCCTAGTGGTCGCGAGAACCATGGTTAGCATGGGTCTCCTGTCACTCGGGGTCGAGGATGTTGGCGCGTGTGCGCTCTGCCGCCGTACTGGGAATCGAGGCGTATCTGGTGGAGGTCGAAGTTGACATCTCCAACGGTCTGCCATCGTTCGCGACGGTCGGATTGCCCCATGGGGCCGTCAAGGAGGGCAGGGAACGGGTGAACTCCGCGTTGGTGAACGCTGGGTATAGCTTTCCGCTGAAGCGCCTCACCGTCAACCTCGCCCCGGCCGACGTGCGCAAGGAGGGTTCGGCGTTCGATTTGCCGATCGCGATCGGGGTTCTGGTTGCGAGCGCACAACTTCCCGAAACCCGACTGGCGGAGACCATCATTCTCGGGGAGATCGGCCTCGAGGGAGACCTCCGGCCGGTTCGGGGGGCGCTTTCGATGGCCCTGGCGGCGCGAAAGATGAAATGCCGTTCCATCATTCTTCCCGCCGCAAACGTCAACGAAGCGGCGGTGGTGGAAGGCCTCGACGTCTTTGGGGCCTCCACGCTAGCTGAAGTCTGCGGCCATTTCACCGGAGAACGTAGGCTGGTCGCCACGCGCGTGGATGTTCAGGCCCTGATGGCGGAGCGGGCCCACGACGTGGTGGACTTTTCCGATGTCCGAAGCCAACACAGTGCCAAGCGTGCGCTCGAAGTGGCGGCTGCGGGAGCCCATAACATTCTCTTGATCGGTCCTCCAGGGGCCGGCAAGACAATGCTGGCTCGGCGGTTTCCGACCATCCTGCCGGGGATGGGGCTCGAGGAGGCACTCGAAACCACGAAGATCATGAGCGTCGCGGGCCTGCTTCGGCCGGGCAGCGCACTCTCGGCGGTGCGCCCGTTTCGCGCGCCGCACCACACGATCAGTGACGCCGGCCTGATTGGTGGGGGATCGAACCCCCGGCCCGGTGAAGTGAGTCTCGCCCACGGCGGCATCTTGTTTCTCGATGAGCTGCCCGAATTCCGGAAGAATGTTCTCGAGGTGCTCAGACAGCCGATGGAAGACGGGGTAGTCACTCTCAGCCGAGCGGCCGTAAGTCTCACCTATCCCGCCCGATTCATGCTGGCCGCGGCAATGAATCCATGCCCCTGCGGGTATTTCGGTGATCCGACCCATGAGTGCCGGTGCGGGCCGCTCGTCGTGGAGCGTTACCTTTCCCGCGTGAGCGGGCCGCTGCTCGACCGTATCGACATTCATCTGTCGGTTCCCGCCGTGGCGTACCGGGATCTGTCGAGTGACTCCGTCGAAGAGGCGAGCGCGGCAATTCGGGCCCGGGTGGAACGAGCCCGCCAGCTGCAACGAGCTCGGTTTGCCGATCAACCCGGCGTGTACGCCAATGCCCACATGTCCGCGCGCGATGTACGCAAATACTGCCGGGTGAGTAGCGAGGTCGAAACTCTGCTCCGAACCGCCATCACCAAGCTGGGCCTTTCGGCCCGAGCCTATCATCGGGTGCTCAAGATTGCCCGGACGATCGCCGACCTAGCGGACCAGGCGGAGCTTCTGCCGATGCACGTGGCGGAGGCGATACAGTATCGGAGCCTCGATCGGCGAGGGGTGGCAAAAGTCTGAGGTTTCTGACAGCATGCCCTCGGTGTCAGTACTCAAGCCGCTCCGAGATCCGCCAACGGTCTGGCCGCTGGCGAAAGGGCACATGCGCCCCAATGACACTGGAGCCTGCTAGACTGTCGAGGGAGCATGCCGACTCAACGGCACCTCAGGAAATTGGTCGGGCGGGCACGAAGAAGCCCTGTGGGCCTGAGGAGGCCGTCAGTCCGTTATTACGTGGAGGGCGACAATCGCGAGGACGCCGCCGGCGGTTAACGTCGCCGCGGCGACGAAGAGTGTCGCCAGGTGGGTGCGGAACGCGGCAAGCGTTTGCCGCCCGTCCCGGCGCAATTCGAGGTCAGCCTTCCAGCTGCGCCGCAGGGTGGCCCCGCCGGTGATGAGGACGGCAAGCGGCAGGGCGATGAGCAGCACCGAAAGAGTCCACGGCCGCGCCGCATACCACGTCACGATCCGCTGAGCCGTGTGCGCGGGCTCGTACTGTTGGGGTTGCACGTTGCGCACGACGAGCCCGATTATGAAAAGGGAGGCCGGGAAGATAAGCAGCATTTCCGTGGCCGCGATGGTGCGCTTGATGGTGCTGAGCGAGACGTTCATCAGAACCCCGGGGAGTGACTTGTGGTGTCGAATGGCGACAAGTACTTTGTACAATAAAGTATCGGGCATCCTCTGTCAAGGGAACCTCGATGAATCCAGGCCGTCCGTGCTGAGCGCGAGATTCCTCCCCGCCGCCTCTGGCGCCGCTCGGAATGACGCCGGGGAAGGGCCGCGTCGGTGAACGACAGGAGTGGGTTCGGGACCTGCGCTGTTGCGGTGCCAGGGCAGCCACGCTTTGTGTGCTTAACGGGAATGCCCAGGATTCTACATACAGCTCTCGTCCTAGTG
>JANYKV010000154.1 GCA_025358055.1 Gemmatimonadota bacterium | reverse complement strand
CGCGAGCTTTGCCCGGTTGGACGGATATCTCGAACAACTCAAAAACGAGGAGAGGAAGAATGACGGTCGACGGTAGAGTCGGGGTGACCACGGTCACGACCCCGACGGATACGCAGGTGGTGATCGAACGGGTGGTGGCGGCGCCGAAGGGGATTGTCTTCGATGCCTACACCAATCCCAAGCACCTCCAGAAATGGTTGCTGGGTCCTGAGGGCTGGACCATGCCGATCTGTGAGATGGATCTCAGGCCGGGTGGCAAATGGCGTTACGTCTGGCGGAAGGCGGACGGAATCGAGATGCAGATGGGCGGCTTGGTCAAGGAAGTGGTGCCGGGCGAAAAGATCGTCACCACGGAACGATGGGGGCCCGACTGGCCCGAGACGATCAACTCGGTGACCCTGACCGAGTCCGGTGGCTTCACCACCATCGCGCTCACCATCACCTATCCGTCGAGGGAAGCGCGCGACGCGGCGCTCAAGACGGGCATGACCGAAGGAATGAACCCGAGCTTCGCTCGACTCGATCGGCTCCTTCGGGAATTGGTCTGAACCCCCAATTCGAGACGGAAAAGGGGTCCGCTAGTCGCCAGTCCCAGGATCGTCACCACCCTGGCGCGGCCAAGGGGGGGGGGCTCCGGACCGGGGGAGGGGGAGCGCTGGCCAAACGCGGGAACGTACCATATATGGTGAACAGGAAGTTTTGCGCCCAGGCTCCGCATGAGGCCATCGTATCGGGGCGGCCACACCGGTAGGAACGAGTCTGCCTTGTCTCTGGCCGCCCCAGCACGCAGCTTAAGCGCGATTCGATGGACGCCGGCGGGACATGAACGGTTTGCTGCCGCGCCAATCCAAGGTCGAGGAATCGTCCGCTGAAAGGGGACCCCATGCCAGAGACGAAGTGGGCGGCCGTCGACCGGTACGTCGCCGACCTGATGCACCCGGCCGACCCGGTCCTCGAGGAGGTCCTACGAGTGAGTGCGGTCGCCGGGTTGCCCTCGATCAGCATCTCTCCGGCCCAGGGCAAATTTCTTTGGATGTTGGCGCGGCTGCAGCAAGCGCGCTCCATACTCGAGATCGGCACCCTGGGTGGGTACAGCACGATCTGGCTGGCCCGGGCACTCCCGGCCGGCGGCCGATTGATTACCCTGGAAGCCGATCTGAATCACGCCGCCGTTGCCCGGGAGAACATGGTGCGTGCTGGTTTAGCGGACATCGTCGATATCCGAGTCGGTCAGGCGCTGGAGACTTTGCCCCGGTTGGCCGCGGAACGGGCGGTCTTCGATCTGATTTTCATTGACGCCGATAAACCAGGCTATCCTGACTACTGGCGCTGGGTGCTCAAACTTTCCCACCGGGGCACACTCATCGTGGCCGACAATGTGGTCCGCGACGGGGCCGTGGCGGTTGCTTTGAGTGACGATCTCAACGTCCAGGCGGTCCGGCAATACCATGCACTGGTCGGGGCCGAGCCGCGCGTGACAGCGACGGTGCTCCAGACGGTGGGCGTGAAGGGGTACGACGGTTTGTCACTCGCGCTTGTCACGGCGGACGCGCTGCCATAGACGGAACCAACCGGCCTTCAGCAATGGGTGAAGTCTTCATCCGGATTCGACGGTTGATCTCTCGCACGGTTCTGCGGTACGGTCATGGCCGACCTCTTGAACGTAGGCAAGGGCTCCCCTGCGGATCATTGTTCCGTTTCCGAGCGGCCCGGTTATGTTGAGCGATGTACGGGGCGGACCCGGAGCGGTTCGCCTCCCATCGGTACCCTGTTGTATCTACTGGGAGAATGCCCTTGCCGAAACGCAATTTTGGATTTGAAAAGCGACAGAAAGAACTCAACAAGCAACGCAAAAGAGAGGAGAAGAACCAGCGCAAGCTCGATCGCGCGGCCCTTCCCTCCGACGATGAGCCCGGTGCGCTGCCTGCCCCGGAGCCTGCCGAGCCCGATGAGAAATTGATAACAGACGGGTAGACGAAGCGTGGGCGCCTCAGCCCCGCCCCACCGCAACAGGCGATGTCTTACCACCGTCGCTGCTACGACCCCCAAGGTTAAGGATTCCTTATCCTCTGATTTAGGTGGCGCCGTTTCGCCCGTCCTGCGTCGGTCGGGCCAGGGCGACGCCCGGTCGGAGCTGGATTCCGCGCCGGTGACCTGGTGTGCATCAATGCGGAGTGGTCCTCGTCCTTCAAATGCCCGCGGACTTGAGGTGGGATGCCGAAGCGGGAGAATCCACAACTTCACTGGTCCTTGCCTATGAATAGGTTCTCATGCCTCGCACTATTGGTCTCGATCGGACTTGCGCCCGCGTGTTCCACCGGAATGCCGACCGGGTCCGATACGTCCGCGTTAGCGGGGAGGTGGGGATCTGACGAGGCTAGTCTGACGATCGCGAAGGGAGGCGCGACTCTTCAGATACTGGCCTCCGGAGGCTGTTTTGGGTCTTACGGTGAGATGAACGCGCCAATCCCGACCGGGCAGTTCACCCAGCCGGGCACCTATACTCAGTTGACCGGCGCCGCCCCAGGGAAAATTCAGTATGCCGCGCAGTTCTTCGGCAGTGTGGCGGGCGACATGATGTCCATCCAGGTTGGCGTGCCCGCGTTACAGCAATCCTTCGGGCCATTCCATCTTATGCATGGGATTGAAACATCGTGGGTTGCCTGTATGTACCCATGAGACACATTTGAGGGCGACCGTTGTCGCCTCCGATGCATCGGCCAATCAGGGAATGACAGGTGGGAAACCCGCAGCAAATGACCGACGGCGTAGGAGGCCACTCTTTATGAATCTGGTGCAACAGCAGGTTGCCGAGGAATTTGCCGAATCAATCATTGCACGAAACTATGAGCACGCACATCGGATTCTGGCGCCGTGGTTGCGAGATATCGTGACCTCCTCCGGCCTGCAAGAAGTCATCGAGGAACGCCTCCAGGACATGATGCAGTACGCCGGGTGTCACGAATTGACCTATCCAATTGGGTACAGCGTCGACGGGAACAGCGTTGATCTGGACGACCTGCGCGAGCCGGACCCCGGTGAGGCGCCCCGACAGCTTCCACCGGAGTTGACGGTCGAGAATTTCCGCAAATGGGCCTGCATTCAATTTCTGGCTGGTGACGACCTGGACATTGATGCGTGGTTCGATCTCTGGATCGCCTTGATCGAACTGAACGGCCGATGCCTGGTCGGATACTTCGAACTCGCGGACCCAGACTAGCCTGACCGGCCCCTCTCGCCCGTCCGGTCCATTCCGTCACTTCTCGACCGCCTTCGGAACCAACGGGTATAATCCCTCGTCCGCGAGTCGCTTGTAGAACGGCTGCAGGCGCGCGATGAAACGGTTGACCTCGTCGATCGCCCCCGGCACCTCCGTCTTCGCTTCGTTCCAGAGCGCAAGATCGCTTTCGCTCGGAGGCGCGGTCGCTCCGCCGATGCCCCCGATCGCACTGCCTAACTTGAATACCAACACTTTTCTGAACTCGCTAAAATCGAATTCCGACGTGTCGTCCTCGTCGCGGATCCCCAGCTTTTTCTTGATCGGCTCGAGATCTTTTATCAGGCTATCCAAGGTACTCTTGATTGCGGGGGACAGCTTCGTGCTGTCGGGAAGCTGGCCTTTGATGTCCTTGAGCCCCCGGTTCGCGGTATTCACCGCTTCGACTGTCTCGGCAAGTTTCGCCTGAAGCTGCTGACCCTCCTTGAGCAGGTCGTAGCGGCGTTTGCGGTCTGCGTCGGTGATCTGGATGTCGGGGTCTCCGTGAATCGTGAGCGGCGCGGATGCGACTTCCTTTCCATTGATGAGAAGGGTCGCTCGGAATTCGCCTGGAAGAACCATTGGCCCAGGCGTGCCGCCATCGCCGCGTCCAAAGAACCTGAACCCGCCGCCACCCCCAGGGGTCGGCCGCCCCGGCCGCTTGGGCGCAGGAATGGGCTCGATTTGCATGTCCCACACGACTGTATTCATACCCGCGGCGAGGCCGTCCTTGAGGGCGTCACCTTTCAGTTCACGAACTTGAATTCCGCTGTTGTCCTTGATCACGATCCGGGCGCTATCAGCTTTGGCCTTGAGCCAATACGCGATCGGTGCTCCGAATGGAGGATTGTCGCCAACGAATTGCATGTCCCCTTGGCTTCCGTAATACCGGGTGCCGGAAGGAATTCTCTGATAGACGGGGGCCGTGGTGTACAAATGGGCGTCGCTCGCTTGCGCCTTGGCCGCCTCTTGAAACGTCGACAACCGATCCAGCACCCAGACCCCTCGGCCGTGAGTGGCCAGGATCATCGCGTTGTCGCGAGGGTGCAGAGTGATCTCGTAGATCGGCACGGTCGGAAGGTTCGCCCGGATTCGGGTCCACACCTTCCCCCGATCGAGCGAGATCCAGAGTCCGGTTTCGGTGCCGAGGTAGAGCACGTCCGGATTCTTCTGATCTTCGGTAATGGTCCGGACGACTTCACCCTTCGGAAGACTTCCAACGATCGATTTCCAGGAATTGCCGTAGTCCGCGCTGGCATAAACATAGGTACCGTAGTCGCCGGTGCGGTGGGAGTCGAAGGTTGCGTACACCGTGCCTTCGGCAAACTTCGACGGCTCCACCTTGGATACGTAGGCCCACTTTGGCGCGTTCGAGATCTTCGAGGTCACATTGGTCCAGGTGGCGCCTCCGTCCTTCGTGACGTTGAGCTGTCCGTCGTCCGAGCCGGTATAGAGCAGACCGGGCGTCTTCCGAGATTCGGCGATGGTAAACAGGGTGGCGTAGTTATCGACCCCGTCGTTCTTCGCGATCTTTACGTCCTTAAGCTTCATGCCCATGAGTTCGAGCGTGTCGCGATCAACGCCGGTGGTCAGATCGGGGCTGATCACCTTCCATGAATGCCCGCGATCGGTCGACTTGAAGAGCTTATTGCCGCCGGCATAGAGGGTCGCGGGGTCATATGGTGAAATGAGCATCGGGCTGTCCCAATTCCACCGATATGGCTTCTCACTGCTGGGCGCGACGGGCTGGATGCCTTTGTTCTCGCCGGTGAGCTTGTCGAACCGACTCAGACTGCCCTCTTGGGATTCGGTATAGATGATCCTCGCGTTGGTTGGGTCGATCAGGTTCACGAACCCGTCGCCGCCCGGGATGGTCCACCAGTCGGCGTCGGTGATGCCATCGCCGACCCGGACTTGGCTCGGTCCGCACCACGACTGGTTGTCCTGAAGGCCGCCGCAGACGTTGAACGGTGTTTGCATGTCATAGCCCACATGGTAAAACTGGCCGGCTACGAGATTCGGCAGCCACATCCACTTGGCGCCCTTGTCATACGTAATCGACACCCCACCGTCATTGCCGATCATCATGTGGTCCGAGTTGTTCGGATCGATCCACATCGCGTGATGATCGACATGGATCCGCGATGCTCCATCGAAACGGAACGTCTTTCCCCCGTCGTCCGAAACGCCCAGGGGTGTCTGCGGCAGATAGATCCGCAACTCGTTCTTGGGGTCGACTCGGATTTGGCCGAAATACATCGGGCGCCCGTTGGTCGATCCCATCTTCCGCCAGGACATCCCGGCGTCATCGGATCGGTAGACGCCGCCTTCTTTGGCGTGCTCAATTCGGGTGTAGAGGATGTTCGGATTGCTTCGGTAGATGTCGATTCCAATTCGGCCCAATGGGCCCTCGGGAATGCCTTTGATGAGCTTGGTCCAGGTACGCCCGCCGTCCGCCGTCTTCCAGAGACCGCTCCCGCTCCCGCCCCCGTTGAACCCGAAGCTGGCCCGGCGCCGTTGATAGGTCGCGGCATAGAGAACCTTGTTATTGCTCGGATCCATGATCAAGTCGGTGCCGCCCGCGTCGGGGCCCGCGTCCAGCACTCGGCGCCAACTAATGCCCCCGTCCGTCGTCTTGTAAACGCCGCGCTCGCCGCCCGACCGCCAGAGATCGCCGAGGGCCGCCACGTACACCACCTCGTGGTCAAGTGGGTCGATAACAATGCGGGCTATTTGCTTGGAGTCGGGGAGCCCCATGTTTTTCCAGGACTTGCCGCCGTTGGTCGATTTATAGACGCCGTCACCCCACGACGAACTCTGCCGGTTGTTGTTCTCTCCGGTGCCGACCCAGACGAGATTCGGATCGTCCGTCGGAATGGAGACGTCACCGATCGAGACCATGCCCGCGGAGTCGAACACGGGGGTGAGCGTCACCCCGTTGTTCTCGGTTTTCCAGAGCCCGCCCGTCGCCGCGGCGATATAGAAGATCCGGGGATCGCGCTCCAGCACGGCGAAGTCGTCGATCCGGCCGCTCATACCCGATGGTCCGATGTTCCGGAACTTGAGCTTGTCGAACGGGCCACCCTTATATCCGGTATCAGGTGCTGGGGGCGACAAGGCCACTTTGGACCCTTGCGCTGTGACTGTTGCCGTCGTCGCCGCCGCGAGCATTAGGATCGCGACGGACATTTGAGTCGAGGAGCGAGTCACGAGCCGATCTCCGCAGGGTAAATGCATGAGGTAACATGGGGATGGAGAGAGTTTAGAATACACCCAGGGACAGGGTGAAGGAAGGAGGTCCAACCTGGTTTCCGCGAAGTGAGGATTCCGGATGAACATCGTCAACGTCGGGTACGATTCCGCGAATTACTACGTCATTGGCGCAAACGCCGCCCGACTGCTGGTGGATGTCGGGTGGCCTGGCACGCTTCCCAAGCTTCTGGCCAACCTGAAACGCAAGGATATCTCCCTCAAGGAGATTCCGTATCTCATTTGTACCCACTATCACCCGGACCACGCGGGTCTCACCCAAGAGGTCAAACAGCACGGTGTTCGCCTCCTCGTTCTGGAACAGCAGATCCAGGCGATTCCAGTTCTCAAGACATTCATGAAGCCCGTCAACCGGTATCTCGAAATCACCCTCCAGGACAACCTCGGGCTCACCGTAAAGGAGAGTCGTGCGTTCCTCCTGAGTTTGGGCATTGCGGGGGAAATCATCGCGACACCGGGACATTCGGAGGACAGCGTCAGCGTTGTGCTCGACGAAGGTGAAGCTTTCACAGGCGACTTGACGCCTCCCGGATTCGCGGACGAGCGCGCCATGGAGTCCGTCACCCGCAGCTGGAACGACCTCCGTTCATTGCGAGTGAAAACCATATATCCGGGGCATGGTCCGATTCGGCCGCTTCCCGGCTAATGGGCCTCGCCGCCTTTCGTACCCGCCCCGCGACGCCTAGCTTCAAGCGACATTCGTCATCGAAGTCTGGAATGTGGAGGTCTTGGCGCGCATCCTCGCCCGGGAGGGGACCCATGCTTTCCGAAATCACCGGGTCACCCAAGTCCCTTTGCACTGGTATCGCAGAGCTCCGTTTTGGTCGCTCGTTGCCACCGGCGTGCTTCCCATCATTCCGCACTACCCCATGCGGTTTCTCGTGGTGCTCGCCGGATACCCGATGGGGAGGTACCTGCTCTCCGTCATTTTTGGTCGGGGGGCTCGCTATGCTGTCCTCGCCGGGCTCGGTGTCGCCTTGACGATTCCGGGCAAGTGGATCGGGCCGGTGAGCCTCGTCGCACTCGCCCTCAGTGTGCGAGCGGCTCAGTACATGAATCGCCACCAACTCGACCCCCTGGCGCCACGCCGCGCCGAGAACGCGATGGTGGAGAAGGCGTGAGGCGGTGTTTCTTGTTGCTCGTCGATGGTCTCCGGCCCGATGTCGCCGAGGCAAGGCTTCTCGCTGGGGATCTTCCGCATCTCCAAGGGATGCTCGCGGATGGTGGTCGCACCTGCGCGATCACCGCATTCCCCTCAACCACCAGTGTGGCCTACCTACCGTTTTTCACTGGCTGTGCTCCGGGCCAATGCAACATTCCTTCGATCCGTTGGCTCGATCGCTCGGCGTATCGGGGCCGATGGTGGCGTGATCGGAACGCCGTTCGGAGCTATTGCGGGTACCAGGCCGCGTTGCTGGACCGCGATATCCGGCCGGACCTCCGGACGATATTCGAGTTGGTGCCGGAGAGTACGGGCATCTTCACGCCGGTCGCACGCGGACTCACCGCGAGGCGAGATCCTTCGCGCCTCGAGCGAAAACTGTGGGGAGTGTTGGCCCATCTTACCCAGTGGCACCAGCCATCCGACGATTCCGTCACCCGGCACCTGCTCCGTGCAGCTGACGCTGGTTGGCGGTTCGTGTTCGCCCAATTCCCGGCGGTGGATGGTTACACGCACCAGTCGGGCCCCGACTCCGCTCCCGTCCACCGTGCGCTGGTGAGGGTGGATGCCGCGGTGGGCCTTCTACGGCAGCGGCTCCGCGAGCGGGGCGAGCTCGAGGAGAGTCTCATCCTGTTGGTGAGCGATCATGGCGCGTCGCCAGTTCACACCCATCTCGACCTGGCGGACTGGTTCCGGACTCACGGTGTGCCGACGCTTTCGCACCCAATGCTTTGGACGCGCAAGCCCCGCGCCGCCGTGATGGTGGCCGGCAACGGATCGGCGATGGTGTATGCTCGGCCCGGAGAACCGCGAGCAGACCGTTGGCCGGTAGAGCGATTGCGCCGTCCGGACGCGTTCGGCAGTGAAGGTGATCTTATCGAGGCCCTGTTGGGCGAGCCGTCAGTGGCGTTGCTGGCCGCCGAGTCGGCACCGGGCGGCATTTGGGTTGCGGGGAAAACAGGGGAGGCCCGGCTAGGGCTCCATGCCGAGCAAATCTCCTATGAGCCCCGCACCGGTGACCCGCTCGGCTTGGGGCGAGCGCGAACCGCGACCCGGCGCGAGTGGCTGGAGGCTACGTGGGATAGCCCGTATCCGGACGCGCCGGTTCAATTGCTGGATCAGTTTCGGACCCGGCGTTCGGGCGACTTGGTCGTGATCGCACGGGAAGGGTTTGACCTTCGCGCGTCCTTCGAGATTCCGGAGCATCGGGCGGGGCATGGCAGTCTCATCCGGGCTCATATGCAAACGCCGGTTTGGTCCAGTCACCCGGTTCCCGATGCCCCCATTCGTACCGTCGATCTCTTTCCAGCCATGCTCGAGTGGCTCGGGGTGGAGGTGCCGGACGGCGTCGATGGCGAATCGGTATGGCTCGCGAGGAGGGCCGAAGGCGTGTCGGAAGGAGTTCAAGCCCCGGCGCCTTGGCGGGGCTGACCACACCTCTCGTAAGGGGTAGGTCTCGGTACGTCGCCGTGACGGAGTGATCACCGATTGAAGAGAGTGAGACTATGCCAGCACCCGAAAAGAGAAGCCGCGAGCGCGGCCAAATGGATACCCGCCCAGCAGCGCGGAAGATGGTGTCGACGCTCGGCGCCTTTGCCGCGGTCCTATGCGTCGACGCCTGGGGCCAAGAGACCCACGTGGGCCAATGCAGCGCCGGCGCCCTCGTCACGTACATCTGCGGCCCGCAGAATGTGGAAGACCTGATCCGCATTGAGGGCACCGACTGGGTGCTCGCCAGCCAATTCGTTCCTGAGCGCGCCGCGCTCGGCGGCTTCTACTTGATCAACACCAAGAACGGGTCCTTCTCTGAAGTCGCGCCCGATTTTTCGGCCGCGGCGGACCCGATTTACCGGCAGTGTCCTGGGGCGCCCAAGGGGACGCAGTTTGCGGCACATGGCATCAGTATCCGCCGTCGCCCCAGCCGGAGGATGGAGGTCTATGCTGTCAATCACGGCGGCCGGAATTCGATCGAGGTTTTTAGTCTTGACGTGAGCGGAGTGCGGCCGAGGCTGACCTGGAGAGGCTGTGTGGTGACGCCTGAGGCGGTCTCACCAAATTCAGTGACCTATTTGCCAGGAGGTGGGTTCGCGGTCACCAGCTTCGGCGACCAAACGGACCAGCAAAGCAGTGAAAAGATTCTGGCGGGCAAACCAATCGGTTTCGTCATTGAGTGGTTGCCGGCTACGGGCTGGGCCAAGGTTCCAGGCACTGAATTCGCCGCCAACAATGGCATCGTCGCATCCGAGGACGGAAAGACGCTGTTCGTCACGGGATGGGGGGATGGCTCGCTGAACATCGTCTCCCGTGCGAAAACTCCGCTGCCCACCCGCATGGTCAAATTGGGAGATTTTCACCCGGACAATATTCGGTATGCGCCGGATGGATCCCTGCTGATCACCGGGCAAGTCGCCGAGGCCAAGGCAATTTTCGAGTGTGGATCCGTGCCGGTCTGCACGGTCGCCTTCAGAGTTGTTCGAGTCGATCCCAAGTCGTTGATGGTCCGAACGGTGGTAGATGCACTAGGATCGCCCGAGTTTGGTGGGGCCACGTCGGCGATTGTCGTCGGTGATCAGCTATGGCTGGGGACCTTCCGAGGAAATCGGATTGCGCGCTTCAAGCGCAATTGGGCCAAATGAGGCCGATGTCGAGTATTCCGATGGGCCGCCAGCCACGCGGTCCCACAGCCAACTGTCCTTGCCGATCGTTCTCCTCGGTGCGACGTCGCTATCCGTTATTAGCAGAGCGCCAGCTGGCCGACGCCTGAGAGAAGCACCCGGCGGGAACACGTGAGTGGCGGCGCCCCCAAGGGAGCCGTACTATCAGGGCTTATGTCTACCGAATCCTCAAGCGCACGATGGAAATCGACCCACCGGGCGCTCGCACTCTTCGCGGGCGCTGCCCTGCTCTCGGCCATCGCTATACGTGGTGGCCTCCGCCGATTCCACCAGCCACACGCCGTGACCGTGCACCACGATGCGACTCACGATGTTTCACCACCGCTGGCCTCCTTGCTCGATCTCAAGACCTCCACCTCCAAACCGGACTGCGGCGATCCCGACCTGGGGTGCGGTAATTCCGCGGCCGGCATCGACGCCGAGGCAGCTGGGAAGCCATCGAAAGAATTCGCAGTCCCGCCTCGGGTCAATGCGAGCGCCGCCGCAGTCGAGCAACGGTCCCAAGGCCCAAGGCTGCCAGCTGTGCTCGTGGCGCATTTCGAAGGCCTTGGGGTGGGATTTGAGGGACCACAGGGAAGCCCTCCCGTGCGAAATCCGTCCGACAACAGTCTCGCGGTCGGGCCCAATCACATCGTCCAAATCGTGAATACGCGGCTGGCGATCTTCACGAAAAAAGGAGTCCTTTTCGACACCACGGGCAAGGTGATTTACGGAGCCGTCGCAACCAACACTATTTTCGCCGGCTTTGGGGGGCCGTGTGAACTCAGGAACAACGGTGACGCTGTCGTGCGCTACGATCAACTGGCCCAACGGTGGCTCTACGTCATGCCGATTTTCAGTCGCCCGCCCAACGAACCGGAAGGCCCGTACTCCATGTGCTATGCGGTGAGCACCGGCGCGGACCCAGTGGGGCCCTACTATCGGTACGAGTTTAAGCGGCCGCTCTTTCCCGACTACCCTCGGCCCGCCGTTTGGCCCGACGGCTACTACGTTCCGACGAGTACAAGCGACGACTTCATTCAGAAACATCTCTGTGTGGTCGACCGGACCAAGATGCTCCTCGGCCTCCCCGCCACGGAACAGTGCATGATCATCGACGGGGTGAATTTTCTGAACAATGCCGACATTGACGGATACGGCGTGCCGCCCGTCGGCGCGCCGAACATCATGATGGCGGCGGGGGGCGCGCAGCTCAACGGCGTGTTCGAGGACGATGGGATCTATGCATGGCAAGTCCATGTGGATTGGGACCAGCCGGCGAATACTGGGTTGACCGGCCCAGCCAAGATTGGCGTCGCGCCATATCACTACTTGTGCAACGGGCAGCTCACGAGCTGCGTCCCGCAGCCGGACACCGGTCGGCGACTGGACGCGCAGGGCGACAAGATCATGCAACGCCTAGTGTATCGAAATCTCGGCGGGCATGAGTCCATTGTGGCCCTTCACTCGGTCAACTCGTCGACGCATGGCGGCGGCGTGCGATGGTACGAGTTCCGGCTCAACGAACATCGCGAGCCTCGGCTCTATCAGCAGGGAACCTATGCGCCGGATCGTTATTATCGTTGGATGGGCAGCATTGACATGGATCGCCAAGGAAACATCGGGATGGGGTACTCCTTTGGCGGTACGCCCCACTATCCGGGCCAGCGGTTCGCCGCCCGCCTTTCGAGCGACCCGCTCGGGGTGATGGGATTCCGCGAGACGGTGCTCGTCGAAGGCGAGGCGTCGCAGAAGAACACGTTGCGCTGGGAGGACTATGCTACCACGGCGATGGATCCGAGCGACGACTGCACATTCTGGTATGTCGGCGACTATCTACGGCCAGCGGCCCCGAGCTACTCGAGCCGCATCGGTGGGTTCCGCCTACCGGGCTGCCTGCGAGGCACCGTGAGTGGCGCGAGTTTCTTCGACCGGAACCACGATGGGCGGCGTACCCCCGATGAGCCGGGGCTCCCACATTGGCCTGTGACCATTGCGGGAGGCCGATCGAGCACGCTCACGACCGACCCGGACGGAAACTTTAGTACTTGGCTCCCGGCGGATGTGGACTATGGCGACCCGACCTACTTATTCTCGGCGATGATTTCGCGCGCGCCCTCGTGGACCGCAACGCCCACCAACCGGGAAGCGTCGAATCGCGCTGGCGTGATTGCGAGCGGTACCTCCTATCGAGTGCACCTCAAGGATCGCGATTTCGTGACCAGCGTGAACTTCGGCAACGTGTGCGTGGTGAAAAACAGAGGCGGTGCGGGGCCCGGTTATTGGCGGGGAGCGGTCGCCCAGGCCATACTCGCAACCCATGACTCGGCATGGCGCATACTTGTCGATTCGACACTCCACCTCGTGTATGCGGACGGGTCACGATTGAAGGTGGCCTCTCCCGGCTCCCAATCGTCGGAACGATTTCGTGCCTGGTTGTCGGGTGACGCCAGGACGAACCTCCCGTACGCCCTCTCAAAGCAGCTGGCGGCCACCGCGCTCAATATCGCATTCGGCCGCCAGGTTGGGAACGCCACCGTGCCAGATCCGGTTGGCGGAGACTGGCCGACGATCACCAAGCTCATCTCGAGAGTTAGTGCGTCCCTCGCGAAGGCACCGGATGTTTCTCCCCAAAACAACACTCGCAACGACGCGGAAAAGTATCATTCCCTGCTCGCACAGCTGAACACGAATTTAGGCCTAGTGACACCCGCCAGTCCCGCCGATTGCGCCCGACCGTTCTGAATCCAATCGACCGGGCGCCTTGTGGGCTCATCCGATCGCGGCTGCGGGCGGAACCACTTCTTCAACTTGTTGGTTGGCCCTCTGGAAAGTTGTACCTTAGTAGCCAGCCGTTCTGGCCGGTTATCATTCCGGTATCTCGGGGTCCAACGCTTGCCTAGCCACATAGGGGTCGTGGGCTACTGCTAATGTTAAATGTCATCGTGTGGGCGCTTCTGACCGGAATGGTTTCCGGAGGTATCTGGGTGGCCATTCTACTCCGCCGCCGCTCTACTCGGCTGTCGGAACCGCAACCAGACCAGCTCGAAGAAATCCACCGGAGGTTGGACGAACTTCACCACGTCGACCAACGACTCGCCGAGGTGGAGGAGCGCCAGGACTTTGCTGAGCGGCTCCTTACCAGACCACGCGACGCCGAGCGTCGTCCTCCTCCCGCGAGTTAGGGGCCAACCTAGGCGCCTTCCGAGAGTCGGCGGGGTCCTCCGTTCTGAATCCGATTCCGGAAGGGGCCTGCGATGAAACGGAGTCCGAAAGGTGCGTCGGCATCGCCCGCGAAGCAGTTAGCCGGATTCATCGCCAAGTTCGACCCGGCGATCGTGAAGCTTGTGCGCCCGGCCCGCGCGATTCTTCGCCAGCAATTCCCAACCGCCGTCGAACTGGTCTACGATAATTACAACGCGCTCGCGATTGGCTGGGGCGCCACCGAACGGGCTTCGGATGTCATCGTCTCGTTGGCTGTTTACGCGAGAGGGGCAAGCCTCTACTTCACGCACGGAGCGAAGCTCCCGGATCCGCAAAAGCTCTTACAGGGCGCCGGCAATCAAGGCCGGTTCATCCGGCTGACGGACGTTGCGATACTCTCTCGGCCAGCGGTTGTGGCCCTTCTACGCGCGGCGATTGACCAGGCCAAGGCGCCACTGCCCTCCGTCGGCCAAACCTACACTGTGATCAAGTCGGTGTCCGCGAAGCAACGGCCCCGCCGAGCGCTGTGATGAGAGCCATGGCAATGCCGGAACCCCAGATTGAACGAGGCGACAACGTGCCGGCGTCCAACAAGATGTTGTGTGCCAGCCATTCAATTCGCCGCTGCTCCGCCGGCAATCTCATTCAATTGGGGGAAGCGCTATGACCGCGGTCGCGAACGCAGCGATGAGTCCACTCACACAGCTCCCGTCGTGGAAGGCGCTGGCGGAACATCACAACACCATCGGCAAACTGCACCTTCGCCAGCTCTTTGCAAACGACCCGAGCCGAGGCGAGCGCCTCACCGCGGAGGCCCTGGGACTCTATCTCGACTATTCCAAGCATCGGGTCACCGACGAGACTATCGGCCTCCTGTTCCGGCTGGCCGAAGAATGCCACCTGGTCGAACGTATCGAGGCGATGTTCAGCGGCGAGAAGATCAACCTCACCGAGCAACGGGCTGTCCTCCATGTGGCGCTGCGAGCACCGGCCAGCGAACGGATTCTGGTGGACGGCCTGGACGTGGTGCCCGAGGTGCACCGCGTTCTCAACCGCATGGCGGCCTTCTCTGAGGAAATCCGGAGCGGCCGTTGGCTGGGCCATACCGGTCGGCCCATTCGCAACGTCGTCAATATCGGCATCGGCGGTTCCGACCTCGGCCCCGTGATGGCGTACGAGGCTCTGCGTCATTACAGCCGGCGTGACATGACCTTCCGCTTCGTCTCCAACGTGGATGGGACGGATTTCGAGGAGGCCACGCGCGACCTCGACCCCGAGGAAACACTCTTCATCGTCTGCTCGAAGACCTTCACTACGCTCGAGACGCTCACCAACGCCCATGCGGCCCGCGCTTGGAGCCTGCGTAAGCTCGGCGATGAACGGGCGGTGCGTCGGCATTTCGTTGCCGTATCAACCAACGAGGAGGGAGTGTCGAAGTTCGGGATCGACCCCACCAACATGTTCGGCTTCTGGGACTGGGTCGGCGGACGCTACTCCATGGAGTCCGCGATCGGGCTTTCCACGATGCTGGCGATCGGGCCGGAGCACTTCCGCGAGATGCTCACCGGGTTCCACGCCATGGACCAACATTTCCGCACCGCGCCATTGGCCCGAAACCTCCCGGTGATCATGGGGCTGCTGGCGGTCTGGTACGCCGACTTCTTCGG
>JANYKV010000068.1 GCA_025358055.1 Gemmatimonadota bacterium | reverse complement strand
TTGTCGTGGGCGGCGGCCACGCAGGTACGGAGGCCGCACTCGCCTCCGGAGTCAAAGTGCTCGTGCTGGATCCCGTCGACTCAGCGGCCGCTGTCAGTATCGTCTCCGCCGCCAATGCACAGGGCGTACCGGTTATCTCATATGACCGTCTCGTCGCCGGGGGCAAGCTCGCCATTCTTGATGGTCAGGCCTTCGAAATCGAATGTGGCGGTCCACCGGAGGTGCTTGCCGAACCCTCCACGAGCCATCAGCACGGGTTGGGTGACACGTACTTCTCGCAAGGAACCACCCCCCGGCACTGGGTCGGCCGAGAACCACGCGGGAATGGCTTGGGCTTGGAAGCGCACCCACGGGGATTGCGCCGCGGACTTGCCGGCGAGCGCCGCGACGGCGCCCCAGCAAAGCCAGAGGCTACGCCGCTTCGTCGCGATTGCTGAGACTCGCTTTCAGGAAGTCCGCATTCATCCGTCCGATGACGGCGACGTTGATTTCCTTGGGACACGCGTCCTGACATTCACCGAAGTTGGTGCATCCGCCGAATTCCTCGAGATCCATCTGTCGCACCATGCTCAACACCCGGCGATAGCGCTCCGGCTGACCTTGCGGCAGCAAACCGAGGTGGACGACTTTGGCGGCGGTGAACAACATGGCGGAGGCATTGGGGCACGCGGCGACGCAGGCGCCGCATCCGATGCATTGGGCGGAGTCCATCGCGCGATCAGCCACCGTTTTCGGAATCGGCGTAGCGTTCGCGTCGGCCGCGCTCCCGGTCGACACGCCGATGAACCCTCCGGCCGAGATGATTCGGTCGAGCGCGCTCCGGTCCACCACCAAATCACGAACGACGGGAAACGCTTTGGCCCGCCAGGGCTCCACAACGATGGTGTCGCCGTCGCGGAATGTTCGCATGTGGAGCTGACAGGTGGTGGTTGCCCGGTTCGGCCCGTGCGGGACGCCGTTGATCATCATGCTGCATGCCCCGCAAATGCCCTCGCGGCAATCGTGATCGAAGGCAATCGGGGTTTCGCCCGCCGCAATCAAGCCCTCGTTCACTACGTCGAGCATTTCAAGGAACGACATGTCCGGACTCACATCCGGCACATCGCGCGTCTCCAGACGTCCGGGGTCGGTCGGCCCGAGTTGGCGCCACACTCGAAGTGTGATCCTCATTTGTAGCTTCGCTGGGTGAGGTGCACCGCTTCGAAGTCGAGGGGCTCCTTGTGTAAACGCGGTGCGTTCCCGTCTCCGGTATACTCCCAGGCGGCCACGTAGGCGAACTCGTCGTCATTCCGTTTGGCCTCGCCGTCCGGCGTCTGATATTCCTCGCGGAAGTGCCCGCCACACGACTCTGCACGGTGTAAGGCGTCCAAACACATCAGTTCAGCGAACTCCATGAAGTCCGCCACCCGCCCCGCCTTCTCCAGCGACTGGTTGAATTCCTCCTCGCCGCCCAGGACACGCACGTCCCGCCAGAACTCGGCGCGCAACTCCGGAATCCGCGCCAACGCGCGTTTGAGCCCGGCCGCGGTACGTGACATGCCGCAATGGTCCCACATGAGGCGCCCCAACTCCCGGTGGAAGCTATCGACCGAGCGGTGGCCTTGGATGCTGAGCAGTCGAGTCACGCGCCCTTTCACCTCAGATTCCACCTCGCGGAATGCGGGGTGGGTTTCATCCACCTTCGCCGGCTTCGTGCTGGCGAGATAGTCACCGATGGTATAGGGGATGATGAAGTATCCGTCAGCCAATCCTTGCATGAGGGCGCTCGCGCCGAGCCGATTGGCCCCGTGGTCGGAGAAATTGGCTTCACCCAGCACATGGAGGCCGGGGATGGTGCTCATCAGATTGTAGTCGACCCAGAGGCCGCCCATGGTATAGTGGACCGCGGGGTAGATCCGCATCGGCACGCGATACGGATCGTCCCCCGTGATGCGCTGGTACATCTCGAACAGATTGCCGTAGCGATCGCGCACGGTCTCCTCTCCGAGCCGGGAGATGGCATCCGAGAAGTCCAGATACACGCCTAGTCCGGTCTCTCCCACACCACGGCCCTCGTCGCACACTTCCTTCGCGCTGCGAGAGGCGATATCGCGGGGGGCGAGGTTGCCGAAGCTTGGATACTTGCGCTCGAGGAAGTAATCCCGGTCCGCTTCCGCAAGCTCGGCGGGGCCGCGCTTGTCGCCGCGCGCCTTCGGCACCCACACGCGGCCATCGTTCCGGAGCGATTCGCTCATGAGCGTCAGCTTCGATTGATAATCGCCGCTCACCGGAATGCAGGTCGGATGGATCTGCGTGAAGCACGGATTCGCGAACGCGGCGCCGCGCCGGTACGCACGCCACGTAGCGGTGACGTTGCAACCCCTCGCGTTGGTCGAGAGATAAAAGATGTTGCCGTACCCGCCGGTGGCCAGAATCACGGCGTCGGCCGCGGTGGATTGGACGGCGCCGGTCACGAGATCGCGCGTCACGATGCCCCGGGCGCGCCCATCCACCAGCACCACATCCAACATTTCGGTGCGCGGGAACATTTGCACCGTGCCTCGGGCGATCTGGCGCTCGAGTGCGCTGTAGGCCCCGAGGAGAAGCTGCTGGCCGGTCTGTCCCCGAGCGTAAAACGTCCGAGACACTTGGGCGCCACCGAAGCTCCGGTTCGCGAGCAACCCACCGTATTCTCGAGCAAACGGAACGCCCTGCGCGACACACTGGTCGATGATGTCGACACTGACCTGCGCCAGGCGGTACACGTTGGCCTCGCGGGCGCGGAAGTCGCCGCCTTTGACCGTGTCGTAAAATAGCCGAAAGATGCTGTCCCCATCGTTTTGATAATTCTTCGCCGCGTTGATGCCACCCTGCGCCGCGATACTGTGTGCTCGTCGCGGCGAATCCTGGAAACAGAAGCACTTCACGTTGTAGCCCAATTCCCCCAGCGTCGCAGCGGCCGACGCGCCCGCCAACCCGGACCCCACGACGATGACGGTGTATTTCCGCTTATTGGCCGGGTTCACCAACTTGAGATCGAAGCGATGTTGATCCCACTTCTTTTCCAGCGGGCCCGCGGGAACCTTCGACCGGAGATTCACGTTCCCCGCCCCCTCATCGCAGCACCCCGAAAGCCACGGCCAGAGGGATAGTTGAAAAGCCGGTGAACACGAGGACCGCCAGGACGATCGCGAGGCGATGCCGAATGGGATTCCAATGCGGGTGATTCAGTCCGAGCGTTTGAAACAGGCTGGAGACCCCGTGGGCCAGGTGCAAGCCAAGTGCGATCATCGCCACCACGTAGAACGCCGCCACAACCGGCATCCGGAGCCCCACGACCACATTGCCGTAGACGTCACTCGGGCTAAACTCCGGGTGGACGTTGCCCGTGGTCAGATGCAGTAGGTGAAAGACGATGAATCCGAAAAGGAGCACGCCCCCGGTGCGCATGGAACGCGCGCCCCAGGTGGACACCTGCGCGTGGTGTCGCGCATATCGCGCCGGCCGGGCCGCCCGCGCCACCAGGGTCAGTGACCACGCGCTCCCAATGTGGACCGCCACGGATACGAGGAGGGTGATCCGCACCGCCCAGAGAAGGGGAGCGGAGCTCTTGAGGAAGGCCGAATAGTGGTTGATTGCTGCCGGCCCCTGGAACATGAGAAGGTTCCCGGTCATATGGACCAGCACGAACCCGACCAGGATTACGCCGGACGCGGCCATGAAGATCTTCTTGCCGATCGTCGACTCGGCGAAGGCGCGGGCCCAGTGCATCGCGACGACTTTCTCCTCAGCCGGCGTCGACCGTCTTTTGAGTCGCCCGGACCGCTTCCGCGGACGCGATGAGGTCCTTCCGCTCTTGGTCGGTCAGCTGCACCTGGAGGATTTGTTCGAGACCTCCGCGCCCCAATTTACACGGAACGCCGCAGTAGACATCGCGGAGGTCGTACTCCCCTTGCAACCAGGCCGAGCAGGGCAAGATCCGCTTCTTGTCCAGGGCGATCGCTTCGACCATTTGCACTGCCGCTGCGCTCGGCGCATAGTAGGCCGACCCGGTCTTGAGATGAGCGACGATTTCCGCACCACCGTTCCGGGTGCGCGCAACGATCGCCTCGAGCTTGTCGTGGGCCAACAGCTGGGTCACCGGAATACCCGACACCGTCGTGTAAGAAATCAGGGGGACCATCGTGTCGCCATGCCCTCCCAGCACCATGGCCTGGATGTCTTCCACGGAAATGTTCATCGCTTCGGCGAGGAACATGCGATAGCGGGCCGTGTCCAACACACCTGCCATGCCGAGTACGCGTTCACGGGGGAACCCGGTGCCCTTCATGGCGACATAGCACATCACATCGAGCGGATTGGAGACGACGATGACGATGGCATTCGGTGCGACCCGTTTGATTTGCTCCGAGACGGACTTGACGATGCCAGCGTTCGTTCGGACCAAGTCATCCCGGCTCATTCCGGGTTTGCGCGCGATTCCGGCCGTGACCACGAACACCTCGGAGCCGGCGGCGGCCTCATAGTCGTTGGTGCCGATGATTCGGGTATCAAACCCTTCGACCGGACCGGATTGCCATTGATCCAGGGCCTTCCCTTGCGGCACACCCTCGACGATGTCCAGCATCACGACGGTCCGGGCCAAGTTCTTCTCGGCCAAACGTTGGGCAGCGGTGGCTCCGACGTTTCCGGCACCGACAACCGTGACTTTGGTGAGCATTGTGCGTCTCAGGCGTGAAGGGTAAACAAGGTGGCCTCAAGTGCCACAATCTAGCGCTGCCGACAGACCATTCCAAAGCGAAATACCGTCCACCTCCTCATCGGCTCAGCGTGACCCCCCGCTCAGGGCTCTGTGTTAGCGCACGCTCGCGCGGTGCAGAATGACGACTGCATCATGAAGGAGCTGGGTCGCAACCCGGTACTGCGCGTTCTGCGCCACCGCGCCGGCAACCGCGACATCAATGTCCGGGAAGTAGTCAGCGAAAGTGTTCCAGTAACCGGTATGACCAAAGGCCTGCAGGCCGTCGATCGATGAGGCGTGGATACCGAACCGGTAGTCCTTGTTGTCGCGAGCTGGGAACTTCGTGAGCATCGTGTCAATCGTGTGGGGCTTCGAATAGACTCCACCGACGAACAAGGCGCGGGTGAAGATCGCCATGTCATGCACCGTTGCGAGGTTCCCACCGCCACCCCAAAGATCGAGGGATGGATCGAACTCATAGGAGTCGGCGGGGCCCTGCAACTGGTGGGCGCGTTCACCGGCGTCGTGGGGTGTCGGCTCCAAGGTCTCGAGCCAGGTCGAACGCAGTCCCAATTTGTCGTAGTGCAACAGCGATCGGAACGCGTTCGCCATTGGCACGCCGCTCACGCGTTCGATGATCTCTCCCAGCAGGATGTAGCCGGTATCAGTGTAGTGATACACCTCCCCCGGCTTGCCATAGGGCTTCCCATGGTCCATCGCGAAGCGCACCTGCTCCATCCGGCTCCACCGATGTTTCGGTTCCGCGAAGACCCGGGCACCGTAGGCGGAGTCCGTCCCCCAATCGTAGAGTCCGCTGCTATGGCTGAGCAAATGTCGGAGCGTGATTTGTTCCGGGGCGTATCCACCCGCTCGCAACACGCTTACATAGTCGGGCGGAAGGTGTTTCGTCAGTACGTCGTCGAGGTGGAGCCGGCCCATTTCCCAGAGGCGGAGAATCGTGGCCGCAGTGTACGTCTTGGTATTGCTCGCCATCCGGAATACGGTGTTCGCCTGAATTGGCTGTGCCGTTTTCGGGTCGAGTACGCCGGCCACGCCGGTCCAGGACACATGCAGCCGCGGAGCCTCGACGTGCAGCGCCACGCTGGGCACGTCGGTGTGCTCCGCGACGATTCGGTCGAGTAGCGCTTGAAGCTCCTGGGTGACACTAGCCAGAGGGTTCGGTGTCGGCCGGGTGGTCGCGAGCTGCTGGCTCTGGATGCTCCGCGGCGCGACGGAGACCGCCAACAGAGCCGCGAGGACGAGGCCGAGCACCCGACGGCACGTACCAGCCATGACCTACTCCTTGGAAAAGTGAGGGAGCTACGGAAAGGTTGCGCGATGCCTATCCGCGTCCACCGCGGCCGGCAGCACGCTCAGGTCGCGAGGGCTTGCGGGCGCGACCGTCCAGCTGTCGAAGTCCTTCATACAAGACGATGCCGGCCGCCGTCGCCAAATTCAGGCTCCGCACCTTTCCGGACATCGGAATCCGGAAACAACGCTCCGGGTGTTTCTGGAGAATTCGTTCGGGCAACCCATCGATTTCATTGCCGAAGACCAGACAGCTGTTCGGCTCGACCTCGACCTCCCACAGCGGTCGCTCCGCATTCGCGCTGAAATAGAGACACCGCCCCCGGGCAATCGCGTCCCGAAACGCAAACCAGTTTGGGTGCACCCAGAGGTCAACCTGCTCCCAATAGTCGAGCCCGGCCCGGCGAACCTCAGCGTCCGTGAGTGAGAACCCGAGGGGTTCGATCAGGTGTAAGCTCGCATCCGTCGCGGCACAAAGGCGGGCGATATTGCCCGTATTCGGCGGAATCCGCGGTTCGATTAACGCGATATGCAGTCCCATGACACTCACCGAAACGAAAGTTATCCCCCGCGGGTATGCATCTCGCGGCGAGGGTCGGCGCGGAGTCCTTCCAGAGCGTACAACACGCCACGATCCACCAGGGCGTGCCGCGCTTCTGCGCCTCGGTCGCGACGGCCCGCCCAGGTCTCACAAATCAGCGCACGCAGCTCGCCGTCGCTCGCGCCTTGGCGAAGGAAGTGTCGAAGGTCGATCCCTTCCTCCGCGTACAAGCACAGGTACCACGTCCCATCCGCGGTGATCCGGCTCCGATCGCACGAGCGACAAAACGGAGCGGTCGTGGAGGCGATGATCCCGAATTGTGTCCCATCAGGCAAAAGGAAACGCTCCGCAGGTGCCGCGCCCCACCCCACCGCTGCGACCGGCTGCACCGGGCCATAGCGCTCCCCGATCACCCGGAGGAGGTCGGCCCGTGACACGACGTCCGCCATCGACCACTTGGTCGCGCCCCCCACATCCATGTACTCGATGAACCGCAGTTCAACCTCGTGCGCGCGAGCGTACTCCAGCAAATCGAGGATCTCGTCGTCGTTGAAGCCGCGGATGATGACGCTATTGAGTTTGACGGCTCGAAACCCCGTCTTCTTGGCCGTCGTGATACCTTCGAGCACCTGCGGATGCTTCGGACTTCGCGCGTAGGCCAACATGCGCTCGGGCCGGAGCGTATCGAGGCTCACGGTAACCCGATGGAGGCCGGCTTCGTGAAGGGCGGCAGCCTGATCGGCCAGGAGAATCCCGTTTGTTGTCATCGCCAGATCCTCGAGTTCCGGCTGACGGGACAACATCCGCACCAGCGAGGGCAGATCCTGGCGCAGCAACGGCTCACCGCCGGTGAGCCGGATCTTCGTCGCGCCCAGTCCGAGGAACATCCCGGCGAGTCGGTCAAACTCTTCGAACGTCAGAATGGATTCGCGCGGAAGCCAGAGATACTCCTCTTCAGGCATGCAATAGCGGCACCGCATGTTGCAGCGATCGGTCAGGGAGAGTCGGAGACTACCCAGGGGGCGGGAAAGGTGATCGAGAACGGGAGTGGTCATCGGCTGGCTGATCCTTCGTTGGTCACCTCGCCAACCTTGGCCAACACGACCCCATCGCAGGCTGTGGGATCAACCCACCCTTCTGTACCGTCAGCAAAGTACTCTCGCTTCCAGATCGGCACTCTCCGCTTGAGCTCCTCGATCACATACCGGCATGCCACAAACGCCTCGTCTCGGTGGTTCCCAGCCACGGCGATCGCAACCGATACTTCACCGATCGCCATTGGGCCAAGGCGGTGTTGAAGGGCCACGCTCACCGGCCACCGGGAACTGGTTTCAGCAAGGATTCGTTCGCACTCGGCCTCCGCCATGGGGGCATACGCAGAGTACTCCAAGCGCGTCACCTCGCGTCCACAATGGTGGTTGCGAACCACACCTAGGAAGGACGTAATCGCCCCTCGGCCGCTCGCCTCGACCGACTTGGTCAACCCAGCGACATCGATTGGCGCCCGCGTGAGAACACCCATCTCAGCCACCCGCCATTGGTGGCAGCAACGCCACCTCAACGCCGGCTCGTACCGACGCGTTGAGCGGAACCTGAACGAGATCGATTGCGGCGAGCGGCCGATCGGGAAGCCCTTGCCCGCCGGGGAGCTGTCGTACCAGATCCACCACCCCCTCGACGGTGCCCGAGACCGGGACCGGCACAGTGAGGTGATCGGCACCCAGCAGCTCGGCGTACCGACCGAACAGCAAGACGCGAATGGGAGTGGGATCAAGCGATTTCATCTGTGAAATGATGCTCAAATCTTCGGACGGCAACCAGCGTCCACGTGGACATTCAGGGCCCCGGTGAAAGCAAACCCGGGGAGTGGCTTCAAGCCACCCCCCGGTTGTTCAGCAGCGGTGGCGGCAGCTCAGGCGAACGGCGGCGCCGGGGGAGGGGAAACTTGGCCCGGCTCCGGCTCCTCAGCGACCAAGGCCCGTAACTCCTTGCTCGGCTTGAACACCGGCACCGGCCGGGCGGCCACTTCCACCGGATCGCCAGTCCGAGGATTTCGGGCCATTCGCGTCTTCCGCTTCCGAATCTTGAAGGTTCCGAATCCGCGAACTTCGATGTTGTGCTGGTCGCGGAGCGCCAATTTGATGGCGTCCAGGAAGGAGTCTACGACGCGAGCGCAATCTTTCTTGGAAATAAGCGGGCCCGCCGTTCGGGCCATAGCAGCGGTTACCTGCTCAACGAGATCGGCCTTGGTCATGCTACCCCCATAAAGGGTCACCGGAGGAACACGGCTCCGGGAGCGGATTCCATATAGGCCGATAGTATGAGCTTAACCGTTGTCTGTCAAGGGGTTGCGGGTTTTCGGCTCGTTCCTGTCGCCATTGAGGCCAAGAATTCGCCAAAGTGGGGGTAGGCATCGTGCGGCCCGGGCGCAGCCTCGGGATGATATTGCACCGCAAAGACTGGAAGTTCTTTGTGGCGAATACCTTCCACAGTTCCGTCGTTCAAATTGAGGTGCGTCACCTCTAGAGCTGGAGCACCAGGCACACGTGCGGCATCACCTTCCACCGCGAACCCATGATTCTGTGCGGTGATCAACACACGCCCCGTGGTGAGGTCGCGCACCGGATGATTGCCTCCGCGATGACCATAAGGAAGCTTTACCGTTGATCCGCCAAAGGCATGGCCCAACAGCTGATTGCCGAGACAAATGCCGAACGTCGGCAATCCCGACTCGGCCAGGGTTCGGATAGTGGCGAACGCGTACCCAACGGCCGCGGGATCGCCCGGACCGTTGCTGAGAAAAAGCCCGTCCGGCTGGAGTGCTTTCACCGCTTCCGGTGAAGTTTGCGCCGGTACCACGGTCACTCGACAACCACGTGCGGAAAGCATCCGAACGATGTTCCGCTTCATCCCAAAATCATACGCCACCACGTGAGGTCCGTGGATTCCATCGGTGTATCGGGCCTTGACTGAAGCCCTGGTGGCGAGGTCGAGGCCCTCCATCGAGGGGGAGGCCATGAGCTGGGAAGTGATCTCCTTTGTGGGCTGCACGCCTTCAGCAATGAGCCCGCGCATTGCTCCGCGCTCGCGGATGTGGCGAGTGAGCCGCCTCGTGTCCACACCTTCCAATATGGGAATTCTCGACTCGCTCAACCACCCGCTCAAAGAACCGGTAGAGCGCCAGCTCGATGCGGTTCGCGCCAACTCACGAACCACGACCCCGCTGATTTGTGGTCCACTCGACTCGAGATCCTCCGTGTTGATGCCGTAGTTGCCAATCATCGGAGCCGTCATGACCACGATTTGACCAAGGTAGGACGGATCGGTGAACGTCTCCTGGTAGCCCGTCATGTTCGTGGTGAATACTACTTCGCCGAACGCGGGATCGACCGGTCGCTGGGACGTGCCTTGATACCACGAGCCGTCCTCGAGCAATACAAAAGCGGGGCGGTCGGTCATCCGATCGCCCCGCCGAGGAACCCAGGCCTCATTACTTGATACCCTTGGGGGCGGACTTGCCGGTCGGTGCCGGAGTTGATGTCGTAGGCGTTGACGTGGTGCCCGGAGTTGGCGTCGTTTTGAGTGGCAAGGGCTTCGGCGCTTGCGGCACCGTTTGAAGCTGCTTCGCCACTTCGCTATCGCCGCCCGACCGGTTCACCGCCACGAGCGAGACAGCCAGGGCGAGAACGAGGAATGCCCCACCGAGCCACTTGCTGGACGTGGTGAGAAGCGTGACGGTCTGGCGCCCACCAAGTACCATATCCGAGGTGGCTCCGCCCAATGAGGCGAGCCCACCGCCCTGCCCTGCCTGCAGCAACACGGCCACCGCGAGGAGGACACAGTCGATGATGAGTAACGTCACGAGAAACGCGTACATGAGACCCTTTCCTTGCTAGCCGCTAAAGTTAGCGGAGGGGCGCCGGGAGGTCAACGCACCGGGCCCTGCTTCCTATTGGCAATGCCTGGGCGGTGGGGCTCAGTTCAAATAGGCCTGCCGCCGTGGCTTGGGTGTCAGCTCACGCGTTGGTTTCGACGATCTCCGCCCAGCGTTCGGGGTCGAGGCTCGCGCCGCCGACCAGCACACCGTTGATCTCCGGCTCGGCCAACAATGCCCTGATGTTCGAGAGATTGACCGAGCCCCCATACAGTATCGTGTTGGTGGGTGCACCCCGGGCGGTGAGGTGTCCTCGGATGACCCGATGCACATCGGCCGCGTCGGCCGGAGTGGCGTGCCGTCCGGTGCCGATCGCCCAGACGGGTTCGTATGCGATGACGAGCCGCGAAAGCTCTTCCTTTGCGAGCCCGTCAATGGCTGCGGCCAACTGCCGAAGGACGACCGCACCGGTCTCGCCGCGTTCGCGCTCCTCCAGTTTCTCCCCGACGCAGAGCACGATGCCCATGGCGGCGTCCAGTAATGCACGGACCTTCTTTCGGGTGTCCGCTTCGCTTTCTCCAAAAACGTGCCGCCGCTCGGAATGCCCCACCAAAGCCATCGACGCGCCGGCCCCGCGGGCCATGCCCACAGACACAGCGCCGGTGAACGCCCCCTTTGGCTCCCAATGCACATCCTGAATCCCGATCCGAATGTCCGCCCGACTTCGGCAGGCTTGGGCCGAGGCTTCGATCGCGACGGACCCGGGGAAAAACCAAAGTTCTCGGCCGCTCCGTGGAGCGACGGCCGCAAGGAAACGCTGGAGATACTCCCGCGCTTCCGCCGGATCGAGGTGCATTTTCCAATTAGCGGCGAAGAGAAGTGGTCGCAGGGCCGTCACATATCATCCAGCGCGGCGACTCCCGGAAGCACCTTCCCTTCCAGGAATTCGAGCGACGCGCCGCCGCCCGTGGAGACATGGGTCATTTGGTCCGCAACTCCGGCTTGGGCCACAGCTGCGGCCGAGTCACCACCGCCGACAATCGTAATCGCCCCCCTTCTACTCGCCTCGGCCATCGCGTGAGCGATGCCAAGGGTGCCTTGGTTGAAGGGCCGTGTTTCGAAAACTCCCATCGGTCCGTTCCAGAGAATGGTCCCGGCGTGCACGATCCGCTCGCTGAAATCCTGAACGGTGGCAGGATCGATATCAAACACCGACCAGCCCACGGGTACTTTATCGCGCCGAACGACCTGGGTGGTGATGCCCTCGGTGAGTTCGGTCGCGATAACTGCGCCGCGAGGGAGAATGAGCTTCGGGCCGGCTTTGGCGATCAGCATTTTAGCGAGATCCACTCGGTCGTCTTCGACCAGAGAGCGCCCCACCTCGAGTCCCATCGCCTTGAAGAAGGTGCAGGCCATCGCCCCCCCGATGAGCACCTGATCGACTTTGGGCAACAGCGCTTCGACTAGATCGATCTTGCCCGAAATCTTCGCGCCGCCGAGGACCGCCACAAACGGCCGCTTCGGATTGCCCAGGGCCTCGCCCAGGTAACGGAGTTCCTTCTCCATCAAGAAGCCCGAAACCGCCGGCTTGAGCAAATGCGCCACACCTTCGGTGCTCGCGTGCCCGCGGTGGGCAGAGCCGAACGCATCGTTGACGTACAGGTCGCCGAGCGCCGCGAATTTCTTTGCCAGCTCAGGATCGTTGGTTTCTTCGCCTGGGTAGAATCGCGTGTTTTCTGCCAGGGACACGGCGCCGCGGGTCAGCCGTCGCGTAACGGTCACCGCGTCTGGGGCCGTGGGGTCGGGTATGAACGTGATCGGGGATCCCAGCAACTTTTCCAACTCCCGCACGCAAGGCCCGAGCGAGTACTTCCCGTCTGGGCCGCCTTTAGGCCGGCCGAAATGCGACAAGAGGACGACGCGTGCTCCCTTATCCCGGAGGTACTTGATGGTGGGGAGCGCGGCGCGAATCCGCGTATTGTCCGTGACCACGCCGTCCTTGACCGGGCAATTGAAATCGACGCGAACCAACGCGCGCTGCCCGTCGAGGCGGTGCCCGTCGAGTGAGGCAAGCGTTCGTTTCACGCGCCCCGACCGACGATGTAGCGGATGAGGTCCACACAACGGGCGGAATAGCCCATCTCATTGTCATACCACGAGGAGACGTGCACCAAATTGCCGTCGATTACATTGGTGGACAGTGCATCCACGGTGCTCGACATTTTATTGCCGGTGTAATCAATCGAGACCAAAGGTTCGTCGCTCACGGCCAGCACCCCTTTGAGAGCGCCTTCGGCCGCGGTGCGGAACGCCGCGTTCACTTCCTCAATACTCGTGCCCTTCTCGACTTCGCACGTCAGGTCGACCAGCGAGACGTCCGCGGTGGGCACGCGCAGAGCGATGCCGTCGATCTTGCCTTTCACCTCCGGAATGACCAACGACGTTGCCTTGGCGGCCCCGGTCGTCGTCGGGATGATCGAGAGGCCCGCCGCGCGGGCTCGTCGCAAATCCTTATGAGGCAGATCGAGAATCTGCTGGTCATTGGTATACGAGTGGATGGTCGTCATGAATCCCTTCACGAAACCGAAACTGTCTTGAATGACTCGGACCACCGGAACCAGGCAATTGGTGGTACAGCTGGCGTTCGAGATGACCTGGTGTTTGGAGGGATCGTACGACAAGTGGTTGACACCGTATACGATCGTGATGTCCTCTTTCTTCGCGGGCGCGGAAATCACGACCCGCTTGGCCCCGGCCGTGAGATGCTTCGCGGCCAGATCGCGGTCGGTGAAATGCCCCGTCGATTCCAGAACGACATCGATTCCCAAGTCCTTCCAGGGTAGCGCCGCGGGGTCCTTCTGCGAAAACACCTTGATCGTCTTTCCATTGACATGAATTCCATCCGGGGCCGGGGCGACCGATCCCAAGAAGTGGCCGTGGACCGAATCGTATTTGAGAAGGTGCGCCAGGGTCTTCGTGTCGGTGAGGTCGTTCACGGCCACGAACTCAAGGTCCGTCACCCCCATGTCGATGGCCGCCCGAATGACGTTTCGGCCGATGCGTCCAAACCCGTTGATGGCAATCCGCTTCGTCATAGAGACCTCGATACTCCTTTGAGGATAGACCGCAACGACCAATCCGCCTTGGGGTGCAATAGGCCGGCCAGCGGCAATCGGGCCCGGGCGAAGGTGATGGCTTCCACCTGGGACACGCCGGCCAGTTTAAGCGCCCGTGCCGCAGAGAGCAGCGTCGCGCCCGTGGTGAAGACGTCGTCGACGAGGACAACCGGCCGACCACCCGCTCTCCCACCAGCGTGAAACGCTCCGGCCACGTTGGCAACTCGAGCATCTGGAGTGAGCGCGGTCTGGGTGTTGGTATCTCGCGCGCGGCGCAACAAGTCACCGGCCACTGGCAATGTCGTCAGGTGCCCCAGGGCTCGTGCGAGTACCAAGCTCTGATTATAACCGCGACGACGTTCACGGGCTCGACCCAAGGGAATCGGGACCAGAAAGGGGCGAGTGTGCCGCGGGAGGAGCGGCACCATCACGCGTGCCATCGAGGATGCAACCCGCCACCAGCCTTGGTATTTGAGGGCGTGCACCGTGCGTCGCGCACCGTCATCCAACCATACGGCTGATCCCGCCCGCTCCAAATCCCCACTCCATCCCTGGCACCCGCGACAGGGATCAGCACTCACGCTCGGTTGTCCGCATCGAACGCACTGCGGCTCGGGCAGCGCCTCCCAGCGCGCCCGACAGACGGCGCAAACCAGGGCATCGTGATCGATCGGCGCCACGCCGGCGCGACAGAGAAGACACACGGGCGGGAGGAGCCATTGCTCGACCCGCGCCCCAAACGCCGTTGCGTTAGCGAAGTGCCGCATGAATTGCCGCTCGCATGATCTCCAACGGAGCGGCCACCCCAGGAAACCAGCGTTCCAGGGCGGCCGCACCCTGGCTCACTAGCACTTCGCGCCCGTCTCCCGCGCGCAAGCCGAGCGTGGCCATCGCTCGGATCCAAGGCGTCTGGCCGCGCTGATAGACGAGGTCGAGAGCGACTGTGGCGTGCGGCGCCAAGCTCTGAGAGAGCGGCAGGGCATCCTCCGATCCGAGACCAAGTGGCGTGGCGTTGATCAGCACATCACACTCTTTGGGTTCGGCGGTGGCAACGCCGAGACGGCGCATGAAGGCCCGGAAATCGTCCGCGCGGGGCCGGCTTCGGGAATGGACCGCAAGTCGAGCGCCTCGGTCCCGAGCCGCAATGGCCACCGCCTTGGCGCTCCCCCCGGTTCCCGCCACCAACCACGCCGATGGTGGCGCGTCGAGCGCCGTGAGCCCGGCCAAAATGCCAACGACGTCGGTGTTTTCGCCGCGTAGTGCCGCGGCGCCATGCGGGACCAACTCGGAGGACACATCACCCCAGAAGGTGTTGCATGCGATGAGCTCCCCACCCCCGGCTTGGCTCACGACTTGGGCGGCCACCTCCTTGTGCGGAACGGTGACATTTCCGCCACCGCCGGCTGAAGCGAGGGCGTACATCAACTCCGGCACCGCCTGTGAGGAGCAACGAAGGGGGATGTATACGGCGTTGAAGCCAAGCGCGCGAAACGCGGCGTTCTGCATTTCCGGTGACAGGGAGTGTGCGACCGGATCACCGAGCAGAGCGAAGACGCGGGTTTTGCCGTCGATCACGGAGATGAATCGGGAAGGACGCGGGCGAATGCCGCGGTGATCAGTTGTTGGAGTTCCTCGAACGTCGTGCGGTACGTGTCGAGGTCGGCGCCGAACGGATCGCTCACCTCGGCCTCGGCCCCCGGACGTCCGGCGTATTCTCCGAGCAAATAGGTCTTCCCCTTCCCGCCGAGTTCCTCGGCCAGTCGTTTGTGACTACGCGACATGGTCAGGACTAAGTCGGCTTCCCGCACCAAGGTGGGAGTCAGGTATCGGGCGCGGTGGGACGAGAGATCAAGCCCGCGTTCCAGGCTTACCAGATAGGCCCCTTCCGAGGCCGGCGTTCCGTCGAGCGCACCGGTCCCCGCCGAACTGACCGTGACGTTCCCCGCACCCTTGGTGTCCAGCAGAGAACGCGCCAGGACCTCCGCCATCGGGCTCCGGCAGATATTCCCGGTACACACCATCAAGACATGCATACGACCGTTGCAACCCCTGGCAAAAAGAATGACGCTCTGCCGACCAGCTACGGCGCGAACCGCCCCACGGCCCGGCGCAGCTCCTCCCGAGGGAGGGCCCCTTCCCTAATGAGCTTAGGCACTGCCTCCGTGCAGTCGACCAGCGTCGAGGGGGGCACGTTCCCCAATACGCCCCCATCCAATACCAACAAGGCGCCGCCGTCAACCGCTCCCTGGAAGAGTCGGACGAGACTCTCAACGCCCGGGGCCGGTGCCCCTCCGGGAATATTGGCGGACGTAGAGGTCAACGGATGTGCGAGTCCTTCGACCAGCCGCGCAATTCCGCGGTGCGAGGTGTACCGAACCGCGATGCCTCCTTCGCTCCCGCGGAGCTGGTCTGGGAGTCTCCCTTCGCCTCCTCGCAATACAAGCGTAAGGGGCCCGGGCCAGAAGGCCTCGGCCAAGGCGCTTGCGGCAGGGGAGAAGGCAAGTCCCCAGTGTTCCGCCATGGCGCGGCTCGCCACCAAGAGCAAGAACGGCTTTCGCGGGGGACGGCCTTTGAGAGCCGCCAAACGGCGAAGCGCCTCCACGGTGGGGGCAGATCCCAGGCCGTACACCGTCTCGGTGGGGTACCCGAGCTGAAGCTCCGCCGCCAAATGAGTTCGCACCAGCGGGATGGCGGTCTCGACATCGGCTGGAGTGCGAAACGGTAAGATCATGACGTTTGACTCACCCAAAACTCCGCCCAGACGAAATCGTCCGCGGTGGTCACCTTGAAATTGCGGGCGGTGTCCGGGACGATGACGACTCGCTCCCCAAGCCGTTCCACCAACGCGGCATCGTCCGTGGCCTCCAGGCCACGTGCTCCGGAGCTGGCATAGGCGTGCTGTAAGAGGGTCCGAGGGAACCCTTGGGGAGTCTGCGCCCGCCACAATCCTTCGCGCGGAATCGTCCGATCGATCTCGATCACGCCGGCCGGCCCTTCACGGGCCATTTTGAGCGTGTCGGCCACGGGAATCGCGGGTATCGCCCCGACCCCGCGTCGAGCGAGAGAAATCACGGCATCGATCACCGATCGGTCCGGAAATGGACGCGCCGCATCATGAATCAATACGATCGTGCACGCCGCGGGCAGATGGGCCAAGCCCGCGCGGGCGCTCTCCGCTCGCGCCTCGCCCCCCGCGACCAGGAGAACCCGGTCGCCGGCCGCTCTTTGGAGCCAATCGGGCGGCGCTGTCACATCGGTGGGCGGAAGCACCACGACGACGGATTCGACATCGGGATGGGAGATGAAGGGCCGGAGGGCGCGGAGGAGCATGGGCACTCCGCTTATCGGCCGATATTGCTTGGGTTCTTCGCCGCCCGCCCGGCTACCTGTCCCGGCGGCCAAGAGAAGCACCCCGACATCACGCGGCAAGGACGCGCACCAACTGATCGATGTGATCCAACCCGACATGCGCCACCCCGGCCACCTGGGTCGAGCTGCGACCGGAACCGAACGCGCGCCGGAACCCGAGCCGCCCCGCCTCGGCGAGCCGGCGATCCAACCCACCGATCGGGCGGACCTCGCCTCCGAGGCCGATTTCGCCGAGATACAACGCGTCGGCCGGCGTGGGACGATCATTGAGGCTCGACAGCAACGCCGCGGCCACGGCGAGGTCGGCACCAGGCTCCGTCAGCCGCACTCCAGCCGTGACCTGAATAAAGACATCGAGCTGGGCGAAACTGATGCCCCCACGGCGTTCGAGCACCGCCAGCAACACGGCCAACCGCTTCGGGTCGATGCCGGTGGCCACCCGCTGGGGGGTCCCGTATCCACTCGGCGCGGCCAGCGCCTGGACCTCCACGAGCACGGGGCGGGTTCCTTCCATCAGTGCGGTGACCGCACTCCCGCTGGTGGTGGACGACCGCGCGGCAAGAAAGAGCGCGCTCGGGTTGGCGACGGGTACCAATCCCCGCTCAGTCATGGAAAACACGCCGAGTTCGTCCACTGAACCGAACCGATTCTTAGTCGCTCGCAACAACCGATAGTCGAGTGAGACCTCACCTTCGAAGTAGAGCACGGTGTCCACGATGTGCTCGAGAGTCTTCGGGCCGGCGATCGTCCCGCCCTTCGTCACGTGGCCGACCACGACCACGGCGGTTCCGGTGTCCTTCGCGAAGCGCATGAGCCGCGCAGCCGATTCGCGCACCTGACCCACGCTCCCCGGTGCACTTTCAAGAGTGTCGGTATAGACCGTTTGAATCGAATCGAGAATGAGAAGGTCGGCCCGCGCGGCCAAGGACGCGTCGACAATGGCTTCGAGCCGAGTCTCGCCGATGACGAGGACATGGCCGGCATCCTCGTCCAACCGGTCGGCACGGAGCCGAATCTGCTCCGGCGATTCCTCTCCGCTCGCGTAGAGCACGCATCGCCCAGCGTTCTCGAGCCGCGCGGCGCATTGCAGCAGGAGAGTGGACTTGCCCACTCCCGGCTCTCCGCCGATCAATGACATCGACCCCGGCACCAGGCCGCCACCGAAGACGTAGTCGAGTTCGGGGATGCCAGTGGACCATCGGCTGAGCCGAACCCCGGTGACTTCCCGGAGCCGTTGCGGGCTCGTGGTGGCGACGGCCCGCCGCGAGGAGGATCGGCTGGCGGGAGTGGCTATCGCCAGCGTAATGGGCTCCTCGGCGACGCTATTCCATTCATCGCACCCTTCGCAGCGTCCCACCCATTTCGGATGGTCGTGTCCGCACTGGGCACACCGATAGACGGATCTGGGGCGGGCCATTCTAGGCGGGTCCTTCGCGCGCCGTCAGGTTGTCGAAGCGGGTGTACTCCTTGCGGAACAACAGCTGGATGTCGCCGGTGGGGCCGTTGCGGTTTTTCGCCAACATGACCTCCGCCACCCCACGCTTCGACTCGTCCTCCCGATCGTAGTACTCCGGTCGGTGAATGAACATGACGAGATCGGCGTCCTGTTCGATGGCGCCGGAGTCCCGGAGATCGGAGAGGATGGGTTTCCGGTCGCCGCCGCGCTGCTCGGAAGCGCGGGAAAGCTGCGAAAGCGCGATGACCGGCACCTCCAGCTCGCGGGCCAACCCCTTCAGCGATCGCGAGATGTCCGAAATTTCCTGCACGCGGTTCTCCGCATGCTCGGGGCTCCGCATCAGCTGCAGATAATCCACGATGAGAAGGCGGAGATCGCTATCGGCGCGGAGCCGCCGCGCCTTCGACCGCATTTCCAATAACGAGAGCGAAGGCGTATCGTCGATCCAGATCGGACACGTCTGGAGGATTCCGGCCGCGCGCGCCAACTGGGTAAAATCGGAATCGCGCAGCGAGCCTTGCCGCACCCGATGGCTGTCAACCCGCGCCTCCGCGGTGAGCATGCGTTGCACCAAGGCATCCTTGGACATTTCGAGCGAGAAAATGGCCACGCCATAGTCGTTAGCCGCGGCATGGGTGGCCACGTTCAAACAGAAGGCCGTCTTCCCCATCGATGGACGCGCGGCCACAATGATCAATTCCGACGGCTGAAAGCCCGACGTCAATTCATCCAAGTCTACGTACCCGCTCGGCACCCCGGTAACCGATTTGCCGCTGCGGTGGAGCGTCTCAATGCGCTCCATGGTCGGCCACAGCATCTCTTTGATCCGCTTGAACCCGTCTTCCCGCCGCGACTGGGAAACGCGGAAGATTCGCGACTCGGCGAGATCGACGATTTCTGACGCGCTCGTCCGCCCTTCCTGCGCTTCCTGGATGATGGCCGTCGAGGCCTCGATGAGCCGGCGGAGAATGGCCTTTTCCCGAACGATCTTCGCGTGGAATTCCAGGTTCGCCGCGGTCGGGACCGAATCCACCAGCTCGGCCAGGTACTCCACCCCACCCGCTGTGTCCAACTCGTTGCGACGCAGCAACTCATCGCGGATAGTGATGTGATCTACGACAACCCGCTGCTCGGTCAGCGCAACGATGCCGCGGAAAAGTCGGCGATGACCCTCACGGTAGAACATCCCGTGCTCGAGCATTTCGACGCCGCGCAGGGCCGCGTCTTGATCGAGCAGCATGGCACCGAGCACGGCCTGTTCCGCCTCGAGGCTCCAAGGCGCGGACCGACTCGGCGCGTCAGCGGTCGAGAAGTTGGCGGGCGATCCGGATGTCATCCCAGGTGGGCTTCTTCCAGTTCGGGTTTCGGAGCAAGGCCGCCGGGTGGTAGGTCACGATCAGCGGGATGCCATGATAGGAATGTACCTTGCCGCGCAGTTCGCCCAACCCCCGCCGGGACGCCAGCAAGGCTTCGGCGGCCGTGGCTCCCAGGGCCACCAGCACCGCGGGACGAATGAGCTCAATCTGCCGCTGCAGATACGGATAGCAGGCGGCCATCTCATCTGGCAACGGCTTGCGGTTCTGCGGAGGCCGGCACTTCACCACGTTTGCGATGAAGACATCTTCGCGGCGCAGATCGATGGCCGAGATAATACCGGTGAGGAGCTCCCCGGCACGACCGACAAACGGCCGCCCGGTCTGGTCTTCCGTCTGCCCGGGCCCTTCGCCGACGAACATCAGCCGAGCCTTCGAATTCCCTTCCCCGGGCACCGTGTTGGTGCGCCCCTGGTGGAGGAAGCATCGCGTACATCCGCGAACCGTTTCCTGGATACTTTCCAAACTCTCCCCCGCGGTACTCCCACCTTCGAGTAACGACGGGACCGGCGGCGCGACCATCAGCCCGGGCCCGGGAATCGGCGGAGCACCCTGCTTCCATTTGGGCAGCCGCATCTCCTCGGCGGGCCCCGGGGCGCTTGGGTCTGGAGCGGGCGCCGAAACGGGCCGATCGATCGGGCTGGCGCGCATAACTTCTCCGAGGGGCCGCGTGAGGATCACCTCGGCCCCACCCAATTCGATTTGCTGTTTGAGGTACCGCTCCCGGTCAGTGTCCAAGGCGGGCCTCCACAACGTCGAGGATTCCCTCGGCTACCTCGGACTTCGTCCCCTCGAAGGTACCAACGATTCCCGACCGATCGAGAATCGTGACGTGATTGGTATCGACTTCGAAGCCCGCGCCAGGCTCCAATGCGTCATTCGCGACGATCAGATCGAGACCCTTGCGCTCCAGCTTTGCGCGGGCTTTGGCGTTCGCGTCCCCGGTTTCCAGCGCGAAGCCAACGATGAACGCTCCCGGCTTTCGGAGATCTCGGGTCGACGCGAGTACATCCTCCGTGGCTTCCAACACGAGGGTGATCGGCCCGCCCTGTCGAGGCCGTTTGGTCGCCTCCGGTGCGACGACTGTGAAGTCGGCGGGTGCGGCGGCCATGATGAGGACGTCGGCGGTAGGAAGCTGGGCCGCCACTTCACGTTTGAGGTCCGCGACGGATTCCACCGGTCGCCGCGATATCTCCGGTCCGGAGACCTCGCTCGAGGGACCGCTCACCAGCACTACCTCGGCCCCGCGAAGCCAAGCCGCCTCGGCGAGACGAAATCCCATCTTTCCGCTGGAGCGGTTACTGATGACGCGGACCGGATCGATGGATTCCCGGGTGGAACCCGCCGTGATCAATACTCGCTTTCCGGCGAGCGGTCCGCGAGCGCGAAGAATCCGGAGCCCATGGCGTAAAATTGCGTCGGGTTCGCTCATGCGGCCGGGATGGTCCGAAGGCCCTTCGGCCAATGGCCCAATCTCCGGTCCGACCACCGCGTAGCCACGGTCGCGAAGGAGGGCAATGTTCGCTTGGGTCGCGGAAGCGGCGTACATCGCATCGTTCATGGCGGGGGCGAGGAGGGCCGGGATGGTCCGCGCGAGCAGGACCGCGGTCAGAAAGTCGTCGGCCATCCCGTGTGCCACTCGGGCCAACAAATTGGCCGTGGCCGGCGCAATGATGAGGAGGTCGGGTTCTTGGCCAAGCCGAACGTGAGCGAGCGCCCCGCCCGGTTCCCAGAGGGAACTCAGGACGGGGCGCCCACTCAACGCCTCAAAGGTGATCGGCCGGACAAACTCAGCGGCATTCCGGGTGAGCACGACGTCGACCCGGGCTCCCGCTTCCACCAGCCGCCGAACGAGATAGCAGCTCTTATAGCACGCGATCCCGCCCGACACGCCGACGACGACATGCCGGCCGGACCACACGGCCTAAACCTCGGAGCGCCGCCGCCGTAACTCGCGGAAGTTCAACTCCCCCGAAACGAGCTTCTGCAGCGACAGCGTCGTGAGCTTCTTCGCCCGATCGGCTGGATCCCACTGCACCTGGCGGTCCTTCGGCATCTCGTTCAGCAGCCGGGCGAATTTCGCAGCGACCAGAATGCTGCGGTATTTCGTCCCCGCGTGGCGGGCCGCATCGGCGGGCGTAAAGATTTCCATGAGTTTCTCTCAGTCAGGCACCGGCAGGTGTCCCCGCTCGATGCGCTCGCGTTCCGCGGCGACGTCGCGCCGCATGGTTTCTACCAGTCCAGCCAATCCGACACAGCGCGTGACCCGGCGGGTTTCCGCGTCGACGATAGCCGTCACCTCGGCGATGGCCCGCGGCAGGTCGTCATTCACTACCACATACTCGTATTCGAAGACCTGCCCCAACTCCTGGGCGGCATGTTCCATTCGCCGCAGCAGCGCGGCCCGGTCTTCCGTCTTCCGGCCGGCGAGCCGTCTCGTCAACGTCCCCGCGGAAGGTGGCAGGATGAAGACGTGCACGGAATTCGTAAAACCTTGGCGAACTTGCCGAGCCCCGATTACCTCGATGTCCAGCACGACGTGCTTGCCCAGGGCGAGTTTCCGTTCCACCTGCGACCGAAGCGTTCCATACCGATGTCCGCCGTAGCTCGCCCACTCAATAAACTCGCCCGCGCCGACCCGTCGTTGGAACTCCTCGTTCGAGAGGAAGTAGTAGTCCACCCCATCCTGTTCCCCAGGCCGCGGTACGCGTGTCGTCGCCGAGATCGAATACCCGAGATCGCTCCGCGCCGACAACAACTGGCGCGCAATGGTCGTCTTCCCGGCCCCCGAGGGTGAGGAGAGGACGAGGAGAAAGGGCCTTACTCCAAGTTCTCGAGCTGTTCCCGGAATTTTTCCAGCTCTCCCTTCATGGCAATCACGGCATGAAGAATCTCGGCGTCGTTCGCCTTGGACCCGATGGTGTTAATCTCCCGCCCGATTTCCTGCGCCAGGAAGCCGAGCTGCTTTCCAACGGCCTGGTCTCCCGCCAAAGTGGTCCGAGCCGCATCCAGATGCGAACCGAGCCGCACCAATTCCTCGGTGACGTCTAACTTCTCGGCCAAAAAGGCCAGCTCCTGCATGAGTCGATGCTCGTCGACCGCACGCCCATCGAGCAGGAGGGCCACCGCTGCCCGGAGTCGGTCCCGTTCCACGAGCAATCGCTCCGGGACCCGACCCTCCACCATCTTCGTCAAATCGCCGAGTTGACCGAGCCGGCGAGTCAGTTCGTCGGCCAAGATGGCGCCTTCACGGCCGCGCATGGCTCGGCATTGCCGGGCTGCTTCCGCGACGATGGGCTCGACCTCACGCCAACTGACGGCGACTCCATCGTCATCCAGGGAGGTAAACACCTCCGGCTGACGGGCGACCAGGTCGAGAGGAATCTCGCCACTGAGACCAACAGCCGTCTGCAGCTCTCGCAGCCGGGCCATAGCCTCGCGCGCGCGCGGCAGGTTGAGCTCCACCGTTCCCGCCGAGCGGGCCACCGAGGTCCATCGGGCGAACACGTTCAGATGACCGCGCTCGAAGTCTTTCCGAAGCCGCTCCCGCAAATCCCCTTCGACCGCCGACAAGGCACCGGGGAGTTTGGCCGAGAGGCTGAAGTACCGATGATTTACCGAGCGGATTTCGACCCGAAGTTGGCCTCCAGCGACGGGGCCTTCGGCGGTCCCAAATCCGGTCATGCTCAGCGGCACTCAATCCATCCATCGAGAAGAGCCCGTAAATATACACGTGCCGGGTAACTCTTGGGAGAGCGCCATTTTGGCTCCATCCCGGCCCCCTGGTTTGTCCGGTTAGCGGATCTTTCCGCGATAGCGGAGCACGGCCTCTTCGGCCAGCGGGAATTGAGGGCCGAGATTGACCATGGTGGTGGTGACGACCTGGGCGACCAGAAGGTCCCGGGCGTGTTTCTTGTTGGCCGGCACCACGTACCATGGCGCCCAGCGGGTGTTGCAGCGCTCCAGCGCCTCTTCGTAGGCCTCAGTGTAGTCATTCCACTGGTCCCGAACTTCGAGGTCACCAACCTCGAACTTCCAGTTCTTTTTCGGGTCGGACAAACGCTCCTCGAGGCGGCGGCGTTGTTCCTCCTTGGAGACATGGAGGAAGAACTTCAAGATGACGACACCATTCTCGGCCAGCATTCGTTCGAATTCGTTGATCTGGTCGAACCGTTTCTGCCACACATCCTTCGGAACCAATTTCTGGACTCGGACCGTCACCACGTCCTCGTAGTGCGACCGATTGAACCCGCCGATCCACCCGTGGGGTGGCACCGCCTGGTGGATCCGCCAGAGGAAATCATGCGCCAGCTCCGCCGGGGTCGGACGTTTGAAACTCGTCACGCTGCAGGTGGCGGGCCCCAAGGCCGTGAAGACTCGACGAACGATCCCGTCCTTACCGGAGGCGTCCCGACCCTGAAAGATCACGAGGAGCGCGCGCTTCGCCTCGGCGGCAAGGGCCTGTTGCATCTCCTCCATCCGCGATCCGAGCAGTGCCATCTGTTCCAGGAGGGCGGACGGCTCAGGCAAGCCTTTGGGGGCGTCGGCGTCCTCATCACGCAAAGAGACCTTCCGGTCTCGTTCCAGCGGAGATAGCGTCGGGTGCATAGGGTTGGCCCAAGGCGAAACGAGGAGACGATCAGTTCAGGAACTCCCACCGAACCCCAAAGGTACTTCCGAGCTTCTTGACTCCGAGGCCGGGGACCACATACGGAAG
>JANYKV010000050.1 GCA_025358055.1 Gemmatimonadota bacterium | reverse complement strand
GGGCTTGACCCAGGGATTGTCCCGCAACGTGCTCGCTTCGAAGTTCTGAATGGCCTTCACGAATTCCTTGAGCGCAGCATCTTTGAGGCCATAGTCCAGCAGCGTGGCCCCCCGCTCGATCGACTTGGTCGACTCGATCATCAGGCTGTCGTAGAGCTGCTCTTCGAATTGGGTGAGTGGCGGTGGAGGCGGCGGCGGCTCCGGACCCGAAAAATAGGCGCGGTAAACGAGGACCCCGCCGCCCACGCCAATAGCCACGAGCAGAACAATCGCTGCGGTCGCCCACAGGGGAAATCCGGGCCCCGACTTCCGGCGACGCCGGCGCTTGCGCGGGCCCCCAGGCGCCGCCTCCGCGTATTCCGGTTCTGGTTCTTCAACCGGTTTGATCCGTTCTGCCCCGGTCACGAATTCCCATTTGGCCGCCGGCGCAATTTCCAGTACCTGGCCATCTTCGAGCTTCGTGGGTTGAGTGAGTTCGCGGCCGTTCAGGCGGGGTGCCTTTGCTCCAGGAAACGCGGAGAGGTAAAACCCGTCCTCACGCTCTTGAATCGCGGCACATCGGTCGGGGACGCCTGGGAGATAGATCCGGAGAGCGCAAGACGCACCCGCCCCGATCCAAAACGGCGAGCGGTCCAAGGCCGCTGGTTGGCCGGAAGTTGGCGGGACCGGAACGAGCTTGGGCACAGGCATGACAAAAGATGCGGCCTTCGATGTGAAACACGCAACTCGGCTGTTTCCCTTCCACCCTTCCCGCCCGTGGCTCCTTAGCCCTCTTTCTCTTGCCATCTTGTTTTTGCCGTCTTGTTTTTACCGTCCTGTTCTTGCCGCCTTGTTCTTGCCGTATTTTTTTGGCCGTCTTGTCTTTGCCGTCCTTCCCTTCCCGTCCTTCTCTTGCCGTCCTTCCCCTTTCCCTACTCCCCCAGCTCCAAGACCACCGGCGCGTGATCGGATGGCAGCTTGCCCTTCCGCTCCTCCCGATCCACGGATGCCGCCGTGCATCTCATCGCCAGGATTGCCGTCAGGAACATGTGGTCGATTCGCAATCCGTCTCCTTTCGGAAACGCCAGCTGACGGTAGTCCCACCAGGAGTAGGGCCCCGGCCCGGCGTGATGAATCCGGACCCCATCGACGAGGCCCCACTGGATCAACTCCCGCAGCGCGTGGCGTCCAGCTTCATGGCAGAGGACGGAGTCGGCCCAGGCCTGGGGATTGGCCACGTCGCGATCATCCGGGGCGACGTTGAAATCGCCACAGAGAATGAGCGGCATTGTGGGGGAGTAGTCGCGGGCAAGCATCGTCTTGAGCCGACTGAGCCACTCCAGTTTATAGGTCCACTTGTCGCTGCCTACGACCTGCCCATTCGGGATGTACGCGCTGATGACCCTGATTCCCGCCACGGTCGCCGCGATGACTCGGGCCTGATCCTCGGGGAGTCCATCACCGAGGCCAATACGAACGTCCTCGAGTGGCGCTTTCGCCAGAATCGCCACCCCATTGTAAGTCCGCTGGCCATGCACCGCGGCAGAGTACCCAAGGGCCCGAAACGCGTCGAACGGAAAGTCCGCATCGGGCACCTTCAGTTCCTGCATGCACAAGACGTCCGGATTCATCCGGGTGAGCCAACTCACCGCGCGATCGAGTCGTGCTCGAATGGAGTTTACGTTCCAGGTCGCGATTTTCACTGCGAAACCTCACAGGTGGAGTGAGCAGTTGGTGCTGCAACATAGCCGACAGTGGGCGAAGCAGCGCCTGCTCGGTAGATTGCACCCATGCAACACGAGCCCGTCCTCATCATCGGTGCCGGCCCCATCGGACTTGCCTGCGCCATCTCGGCCCGGCGGCGTGGCGTGGACCCGCTGGTCATCGATGCCGGGGCCATCGCCCAATCGATCGTGCGATATCCGGTTGGGATGACGTTCTTCACCACTCCGGAACGGCTGGAAATCGGGGGACATCCGTTGGTCTCGTCCGGGGCGAAACCCACTCGCGAAGAAGCCTTGAAGTATTATCGCGGGGTGGCGCGAGCCGAGGGCATCCGAATCCGACCGTATACGCGTCTGGACGAGGCGGCCCGCACGGGAGACGGCCTTCGCTGCTCCCTGTCGACCGCACGCGGCGTCCAGCCCCTGACGTGCGACCGCATGGTGCTCGCCACAGGGTACTTCGAACATCCAAATCTCTTAGGTGTCCCGGGGGAGAACCTTCCGCATGTTACGCACTACGGCGAGGAAGCGCACCTCGTGAGCGGCCTTGACGTGGTCATCGTCGGCGGCAAGAACTCCGCCGCGGAAACCGCTCTCAATTGTTACCGGGCCGGTGCGCGAGTCGCCTTGGTCTATCGCGGCGCCTCGTTGAAGTCGAGCGTTAAGTATTGGCTCCGCCCCGACCTGGAAAATCGGATCAAGGCTGGAGAGATTCAATCTTACTGGTCGAGTGAGATCACCGACATTACCAGGCGTGACGTGGCGCTTCGAGGCGGCGACGGAACCGAGATCCGCCTCCCAGCAGACCGAGTCTATCTCTTGACCGGCTACCATCCCGATTTCGAACTCTTCGTGAGGATTGGCATAGAGTTCGAACCCGGCTCGGCCCGACCCGTCCACGACCCAGCCACCCTCGAAACCAATGTGCCAGGAGTGTTCCTAGCGGGAAGCGTGACAGCGGGGCGTAAGATTTCCGAGATTTTCATCGAGAACGGCCGGTACGATGGCGAGCGGATATTTGGAGACCCAGAGAGTCGCGCCCAGGCGGTGCGGCTCGCCCACGAAACCCCACGACCCGAAGGCGAATGAGGAGAGAGCCCATGTGCCGTAACATCCGAACCCTGTATAACTTCGACCCACCCGTGACCGACGCGGAGATCCAGGCGGCATCGCTACAATTCGTTCGGAAGGTGAGCGGATTTCAGAAACCGTCAGCCGTCAACCAGCCCGCGTTCGAGGCTGCGGTACATGACGTCGCCACCTTGGTCCATAGGCTGGTCCATTCGCTCGCCACGACGGCCCCGCCCCGCAACCGTGAGGTCGAGGCCGCGAAGGCTCGGCAGCGATCCGCCCAGCGCTTCGGGCGTTCGGCGTAGAGTGCTGTGCCCAAGGGTCGCCTTTCTGTCATTGCGAGGCAGGACCGAAGGTCCAACGACGCAATCTGTAGCCGACAAAGATTGCTTCGACCCCTTCGCGGGGTTCGTCCGCAGGATCCCTCCGGGCGCTCGGCTTTGTGTTGGTGACGGGACCGTGCTGCGGGCCAGCTACGCACGCGCCCTCCGGGATCCCTGCGGCCTCCCCTCGCTGCGGGAGCGTTGCGCCGAGTTTCCCTAGCTGAGTTTCACCACCATCTTGCCCAGGTTTTTGCCCTCGAAAAGCCCGACGAATGCGGATGGCGTGTTCTCAATCCCCTCGACGATGGTCTCGGTCCAGGCCATTTTACCGGCGCGAATCCAGCCCGCCATATCGCGGAGGAAATCGGGCATCCGATTCCAATGATCCGACACGATGAATCCGCGCATGGTGAGTCGTTTGACCAGAAGATCGGCGAAATTCCGCGGCCCCGGCGTGATTTCCGTCGCGTTGTACCCTGAGATGAGCCCGCAGACGGCAACGCGGCCGAAGTCCTTGGCACAGGCGAGCGCCGCCTCGAGGTGCGGGCCACCCACATTCTCGAACGTCACATCTACCCCGCCCGGTAGCGCGGTCTGGATGGCCAAGCGAAGGTTCGGCGTCGTGCGATAGTTGATCGCCGCGTCGATGCAATGGTGGTCGAGCAGCCATTTGGCTTTATCCTCCGAGCCTACCACACCGACCACTCTGCACCCCTTGCCTTTGGCGATCTGGCAGACCACCGAGCCAACGGCCCCGGCTGCACCGGACACCAATACCGACTCCCCGTCACTCAGTTTGGCGATATCGAGTAGCCCAACATAGGCGGTGAGGCCCGGCATGCCGAGCACGCCCAGGAACGCCTGAGGCGGGGCGAGCGCGGCATCGATTTTCGTGAGTGCCGCCCCGGAGGTGACGAAGCCCTCGCGCCAGCCCTGGTAGCTGGAGACGAGGTCTCCGGCTTTGAACGCCGCGTGCTTTGAGACCTCCACCCGTCCGATGGCGCCGCCTTCCAGTGGCTTGCCGATTTCGTAGGGCGCGCTGTAGCTCTTCCGCGAGGTCATCCTGCCCCGCATATACGGGTCGACCGACAGGAAGATATTTCGCACCGCCACCTCGCCATCGGAGGGGGCCGGCAAGGTGGTCTCTGCCAGCTCGAAGTCCTGGAGCGTGGGGAGGCCGGCGGGTTGGCGGACGAGATGCCATTCACGGTTGCGCATGTGTTCCTCAAGTGATTTGAGATTGCCGCTCTGTATGAGTGCCTTCGCGGACCACCAACTCCCATTGTGCCTGGCTTTCCCTCTGTCCACCCCTCCAGGAAGGAACCCTCCGCGCCTCCCCGGCACCGACGACCAGTTATCTCAAGACCTCACACGAGGCTACGCTGACGGTTTGAACCCCCAGGCCTGGATAAACATGTGTGATACAACGAGCGTATCCGGATCGTCGAGGTGCCGTCTCAGCTCGGCGATGAGGTCCGAAAACTCGGACTCCGATGCCAGGCCCTGCGCCACGATCCGGCTCCGCAAGTTCTCCACGAATTGCAGCAGGATCGGCCGCCTGCTGTGGCCCGGCGGATAGACGTGGATCAACGGCCTGACCTGAACATCCCTAATCCCAGCCGCACGAAGCATGCGCGGCACCCGCCTCCCGATGAACAAATCGATCCCATTCCCGCACGAATAAGTATTCAGGAGTTGGTTCAACCGATCCCACGCGGGCAGCGGCGGATCACAAACGTGCGCACCCCAGTCAGCCTCATGAAGGGCCACCACGCCTCCTGGCTTCACCAACGCCACCATCTCCGCCACGACCTGCTCGGGCTCAGGCACGTTGACGAGCACTAGGCGGGCCGTCGCCAAATCGAACGACTGCCGCGGCAATCCGGTCGACTTTCCATTTCCCTGCCGTACCTCGGCGTTGGATAGTCTGTTGTCTTGGAGAAATCGCCGAGCAAGCGTGACGGCCTCGTCACTCATCTCCACCCCGACGACGAACCCACCAGGCCCCACTCGGTCGGAGAGGAGTTGGAGACAGCCTTGGGGACCGCACCCGATCTCTACTACCCGCGAACCCGGTGCGAGGCCGACCTGGTCGAAGAGCCACCGGGACTCATCAGCGAGCTCGTGCGCCTGCTGCTGCAGACGTCGCTGCTCCGCGGAGCTGTGGCCGAGAAAGTATTGCTCGCGCGGAACCATCAGGGAAACTCCATTGGAAACTGGTCAGGTTGCCGAAACGTTTCCTTAGGGAAGCTCCTGCTCACGGTCGCGGCAAGGGGGAGGCCGCAGGAGTCCCAGAGGGCGCGTGCGTAGCTGGCCCTCGCCCCGTTCCCGTCCCCACCACAAAGCCGAGCGCCCGGAGGGGACCCTGCGGTCGAGCCCCGGCACCGCCACGACATTTTGTTTCAGAGCTTCCTTAGCCGATCTCACCGAACTGCCTGCTCCGAGCGACCAAGGCCGGCGCCAACCGCCCGGAGGATGGGCACCATAGTAGCTGCCGCCACCAGCGAGGGAACCGCCGCGGCCGTGAACATCGCCGCGGCGGTCCAGTGGGCGGCCATAAACTGACCACCGATCATCGGTCCGACGATCGCGCCGAGGCGACCCACTCCGAGTCCGGCGCCCACACCGGTTGATCGCATCGGGGTCGGGTAGTAGGCGCCCGAGAGGGCGTTGAGCCCCGGCTGATTTCCGACCACGCACCAACCCGCCACGAAAACTACCACAAAGAACAGCAGTAGTCCGAGTCCGGGGCGGCCAGCCGCATAGATGCTCGCTCCCGCTATCAAGAACGTGATCCCGAGCACCCGGACGAACCCCGTCCGCGCCACGAGCCACGCCAGCCCAAACGCCCCAAGGGTCCCTCCCACCTGCAGAATGGTCCCTGCCAGAACGGCAATCCGGGTCGAGTAGCCGGCATCCCGTACCACCGTTGGCAGCCAGCTCGAAAGCGAGTAGAGGGTGAGGAGGTTCATGAAGTTGACGAGCCAAAAAAGCGGAGTGGCCCACCCGCGACCTTCTTGGAACAACGCAACCAGAGGAACTCTAGGTTCCCTCGCCTCGGTGCGGTGGTAGACGCTTTGGTCGGTGGCTAGGGCCGTGGGATCGATCGCATTGATCCATCGCGCCAGCCGGGTTCGGCTCTTGCCGAGGAGTACCATGAGCGGCAGGGATTCCGGAAGCATTAGGAACATAGCGGCCGCGACGATCAGGGGGATCAGCCCACCGACGAGAAATACGGACCGCCAACCATACGCCGGGATCAGCTCGGCAGCGATGAAGCCTCCGATGGCAGCCCCAGCCGTAAGCCCTACCCCAACGACCATAATCATCGTGGGCCGGATTCGGCTTGGACTGTACTCGGCTACCAAAGCACTCACGTTCGGGGCAATGGCACCGAGCCCCAGCCCGGCTGCAAAGCGCATCAGCAGGAGTTCCGAGATGGTGGTCACCCGCGTGGTGCCGAGCATCATCAGGGCGAAGAAGGTGGTGGCGCCGATCAGCACCGGTCGCCGGCCAACTCGGTCGGCCAACATGCTGAAGCAGACCGAGCCGATCAACACGCCGACGTTGCCCATGGCGAACACCGGACCCAACGTCGCGTTGGGGAGGCCCCATTCCCTCACGATCGAGGGCGCACAGTACCCCAGGGCCTGCATATCGAAGCCATCGATGATCATGGCGAAGAGACAGAGGCCGAGCGTCGTGATCTGAAGCCGGCCGAAGGGCGAGCGGTCGACGAGTTCGGAAACATCGATCATTGGAGCATCAGAAGGATGGTTCGGTGTCCATCGATCCTCCCGTTCATGGCGTCGCGACACGAGAGGGATACGGCGCCACAAAGTCGAAGGCGAACACTCTGCGAATCCGCTCCATGTCACGAGCGTTCCGGGTGATGACTGTCGCCCCCGCTTCGCGGCACGAGTATGCGAGCAACACATCGAACGCGAAACTCCGCCGCACTCGCGTCGTTTCCAATCCCTGGCTCGTACGAAGGCGTGAAAGCGTTAGTCCGAGGGCATCCCAGGCGGCCCCACTGGGCGTCACCACTCGACCGCGTCGCACCAAAGGGCCAAACAGGGAAGACTCCAAAATCCTCCTGTCCTTCTCGGTACCGGCCCCTGCCACGAGCTCCGCCGCTACGACGCTGCTCAAGTACAGCCGCGGGGCCGCCCAGGTGCTGAATTCCTCAAGTGCCGACCGCTCGGCGGTATGCTCCGCGGCGTCGATGTATAAGTTCGCGTCGATAACGTACTTGCGCACTACGCGGGTCGCCGAAGCCGGAGTCCCGCGAGGGCCCGGGCACCGGCAACTAGCTCATTGCGAAACGCCACGAGGTCGAGCGCCACTTCAACGGTCTCACGCTCGGTTTCCGTACCGAGGAGTGTCTGGGCTCGGCGCAGGGATTTCGGGTCGAGCCAGAATTCCTTGCGGACTTTGCCTTTCCGGGTGGGGCGAGTCCCGTAGGCACGGGGTTTTGGGGGCAGAGACATCGGAGCTCCTTGTCGGCCGTACGGACAAATCTATCATTGTGTCCGTATGGTGGCAACCCGGCGGCGCGGGTTCCGTGCGACAATCACCGAACCGTGCAACCGGCCGACTAGGTCAGTGAAATAGGCAGACCACGGCGCGCGCGACAGCTCAATCGGAGCCTTGGAGCTTTAGCCACTTGCCATCGAACAAATAGTAGATTCCAGAGAACTTCCCCCAGAATGCATCGTGGATTCCCAAATGGTCGAGCACCACGGGCGGCGCGGGACCGTCATAGGCCTCGGCGTACCCGCGGATATCTGCCGCGGTAGCGATACCAATCTCGCGCGAGAACCCAATACGCTCAGCCGTGAGTCCTTGCAGGTAGTCGCGGTCGGCCCGCCTCCCCAGCGAGTCCGTCGCCCCAGCGCCGCCGCGGCGATAGACCAGGATTTGCGACGTGTCATACACCGAACACAGAATCGCCCAATCCACACGGTGAGGGCCGGTGAAGGCACCACGGATGACATTGTGCGGTTCGCGCACACCGGTGTCCTCCGATAGTTGTGGGATTCGGCAGCCCCGACGCTCAAGATCACGCTTCACTCCGGCCGGAATCGCCGGGAAGCGTGATGGCGCGAGGCGGACGATGGCAGAGTCCGCGCGGGCCCACTCGTTCTGGGCGGAAAGTTTGGTCGAACCCAGAACGATGGTGCAGACCAGGCACATGCCAACAGATGCCGCCCTCACGGCCGAAGCCCAAACGCGCTCGGCCCCGTCTGCCGCAACGGCGCCGCCAAGTTCGCAAATTCGCACAACAACGGCCGCGTATCCCTTGGATCGATGATCTCCTCCACCAAGAAACGCTCCGCCGTCCGAAACGGCGAGCGCACCTGATCCAACCGTCCCATGATCTCGTCCCGAGCGGCCTCCGGGTCGGCCGCCTCCGCCAACTCGGCCTTATACGCCGCCTGGACACCCCCTTCGATCGGTAACGAACCCCAATCAGCGGATGGCCACGCATAACGGTACTTGTATCGAGCATGGTTTCCATGCCCAGAGCCCGCCACACCAAACGCCTTCCGGATGATGACCGCACACCACGGCACCCGGGCTTGGTAGATGGCAGCCAGGGCGCGGGAGCCATGGCGAATGGTGGCCTCTTGCTCTGCTTTGCTACCCACCAGAAATCCGGGATTGTCAACGAGGTGCACCACCGGCAAATGGAAGGTCTGCGCGAGGTCCACGAACCGGGTGACTTTGTCCGAGCTCGCGGTAGTCCACAGCCCGCCGAGTACGAAAGGATCGCTCGCGAGAATAGCGACCGGCCAACCATCGAATCGCGCGAACCCGGTGATGACCGACGGTCCGTTGAACCGGCCAATCTCGAAAAACGATCCGGCGTCGACCAATGCTTCGATGATGGGGCGCATCTTGTACACCCGGCGCCGGTCTCGCGGCACTGCACTGATCAGCCAGTCTTCACGCCGAGTGCGGTCGTCACCCGGTGTCACGCGCGCGGGAACGTCATACACCGACGATGGGAGGTAGGAGAGAAATCGCCGGCACCGCTCAAATGCTTCGCCCTCGTCGGCGACCTCGTCGTCAACGGCGCCGTTTCGCGTATGGATATGGCTCCCACCCAACTCTTCCTTCGACAGATGCTCCCCTACCGCGGCCACGACCGGCGGCCCCGCCACAAACATCTGTGACTGTCCTTTGACCATGACCGAATAGTGGCTGCTCACCATCCTCGCGGCCCCCAAGCCCGCGACCGGTCCGAGCCCAAGGCTCACGACCGGCACCGTGGCCAAGTTGCTCACCACGTAGTCCCACCCGATCATGCTGGGGAGATAGGTGTGTCCCGTGGACTCGATCGTCTTCACCGACCCGCCGCCGCCCGTCCCCTCGACCAGTCGCACGATGGGCAGGCGATACTCATTGGCGAGCTGCTCGGCGGCCACCTGCTTATCGTGAATGGAGGCATCCGCGGCACCCCCGCGAACAGTGAAGTCATCCCCGCTCACCACCACCGGCCGGCCAGCAATGCGGCCCCGGCCAAACAACAGATTACTCGGCCAAAGTTTCTGGAGTACACCGTTGTCGTCGTATTCCCCGAACCCCGCGATACCACCAATCTCGTGGAATGAGCCTGGATCGAGGAGACGCTGAATTCGCTCTCGCACGGTGAGGCGGCCCGCTTGATGTTGGCGCGCGATCTTCTCCTCGCCACCCATGGCCTGGGCCATCGCCTCGCGTTGCCGAAGCTCGTCAACTTCCTTCTGCCAAGTCATCACCAATGCTCCGTCAAGAACTGTCGGCGGGACGACCACACGGTCGAGATCGAAAGAACCTAGCCTTGCCCCACGGGGATGGTTAGTGCGGCTCCTGGGATGTTCTGGCGGGCAGCGCATCGGTATCTTTTGGAGACCCTCACCCGAATCGAAGTCGAGGTAGTCATGCGTTTCCTCAGTCTTCCGACCGCCACCACCACCGCCGCGCTGGTCTGCGCGCTCTCGGCCTGCTCCCAAAGTACGAGCACCGGCCCCTCGATCGAGTCGACCACGTTCGCCGCCGCCCTAGGGGTCGACCTCAAGGCAATGACCAAGACGCCCGACGGACTGTACGTGCGCGACGTGACTGTGGGCACGGGTGCCCTCGCCATCGTGGGGCACCGAGTCAGCGTGCACTACACAGGCTGGCTCGCCAACGGGACCCAATTTGACGCCAATGGGCCGAGTGACCCACCATTCAGCTTCAACATCGGCGTCGGAGAGGTCATCGCGGGCTGGGACGAGGGAGTTCAAGGCATGCTGGTTGGAGGCCGCCGTCAATTGGTAATCCCGCCAAGCCTAGCGTACGGAGCGGCGGGAGCCGGCGGCGGCGTCATCCCCCCCAATGCGATCTTAGTCTTCGTCATCGATTTGGTCGCGGTGCAATAGGCCCAAAGAATTACCGACGGGCGCGGAGGCCGACTGCCAGCGCCCCGAGCCGCCGGAACCCAATCCGCACCGCCGTGAGACTGAGAGCCAATCCTCCGAGCAACCCCGCGATCATCACCAGGGTCCAGGCCGGCCGACGCTGGTACAACCCTGGAAAATCGAGATCGTGCAGCCCGCGGTACACCCATCGTTCCACCCGGCTTCGGACCACCTCGTGTTGCACGACCGTGCCCGTTTTCGGGGCGAGATAGATCCAGCTCCGATTCCGGTCATTGAACTTGACTCGCAGCACCGGCAGCTGCAGCCCGCGTGACGCATGGTAGTAGTACGCGTCATAGTCGTCGAGCCAGGTGGACTCGACGACCCTGGCATCCGGGATCGCCCGCGCGGCAGCCGCCCCAAGTTCTTCCCGTGAAAACGCCTCGATGAGTTCAACCTTCCGGCCATCGGCGGGGACCATGACCGTGGCCGAAGAAGCGCCGGGGTCGAGGTAGCCGCCCTCCTCGGTGTTCTCCCATTCGGGCTTCCCCACCGGCGTGGTATCGGAGTAAGCCAGGTAGTACGGCCGGCCGGCGAACTGAATGAATTCCACCTCCTTGGGCCGGAAGCGCCGACGAATCGCTCCAATCCCGTCGGCAAGTGAGAGACGGAACCCGCGCAAATCGATCGGTCCCCCGCCTACCCCGTCGCGAATACTTTGGCTCGGCGTATTGCCCGGACTCCAGTCCCAAGGTGTCATCGAAAGCGCCCCACTGAGCACCCAAGTGAACGTCAGGAGTCCGAAAGAGAGCCCGGCCCAATGGTGCCAATAGTGCCATCCCCGATACGGACTGGCCCGGTTCCCGGCGTGCCCTCGGCGGGGAGAGAATCTGGTAAAACCGATCACGATTCCCGACAGGCACAGCAACGCCCCCAGGAGGGAGCCGTACGTGACCAGCGCCGCCCAGAGCTTGGTATGTCGGCGCAATGGCGTGAAATACATCCAGTGCAGGACAGCGCCGACGTACCCCCACGACCGAGCCGAACGGTCCGTTTTCATCACGGCTTCTCCGGTTGCCTCGGTCACATAGACAGTTGTGGTGCCGGCATCATCAAATGAGAAGCGTTGGAGCGGCCCGAGGCGGCGAATCGCGGAACTGAGGGTCCACTGATCTGGTTCCGCGAGCCTGGTATCGTACCGCAATCGAGCTCCCGGGCCCGGCGACAATGGCTCGGCCGCCTGGGCGGCCTGGGCCCGGGAGACCTGACCGACCGGCTCACCGGTATCGCCGTACCCCGCCACCCACGCGCCATTCGGGAGCAGAAACCGGTACACCGGCCGCGGTCCGAGCATGGCCAGACGGACCCGAAGCGGAGCGCTCGACTCTCCGAGGCGAGCCCAGGCGTCCCAGGGGGTGGCCGTCACCAGATCCGGTCGCAAGAGGGCGAGTCCGTCCAGCCGCTCCGTCGTGGTCAGACTGGGCATCCGTTTGAACAGCATGACCAGGCCGGAGCCAAACCAGGCGAGGAAAAGGCCGCAAAAGAGAATCCCCAGGTACCGGTGTACCTGGATCAAGCGGCCCCACCATGTTCCGGCCAGTCGCGTCTTCATCGGTCCGATGGTCACGCTCTATTCGCCCAGGTGATAGGCCGGCCAAACCCCGGGCGGGGTCGCACCGGGGACCAGGACTGGCTCCCCTGGACGGCAGTATCCCCAAGGGGCTTTCCGATGTATGTTCTCCAGCGTGCATGAAGCCCAGCTCTCGCGGCTGGCACCGCAGGCCCGTTCCCTACCCAACCGGAGGTCAGTATGGTTCGTCGCTGGTCATTGGCGTTGAGTATCGCCGCTCTTTCTTTGGTCGCGCCCCTCTCGGTTCACGCGCAAGCGGGCTCGCGAGTTGACATCAATGCCGCCACACGCGAGCAGCTAACAGCCGTGAGTGGAATTGGGAACGCCTATGCCGACAAGATCATTGCCGGCCGGCCGTACAAGACCGCGTCGGAGCTCGTGAAGCGGAGCATCATGCCCGCGGCGGCGTATGAGAAGGTCAAGGCGAATGTGTGGGCCTCGGTGGTGGAAAAGCCGGCCGAAGTCATGCCGCAAGAAGGGCCAAAGGCCGCGGGCGAGATCATCGACATCAATTCCGCGACTCGCGATCAGCTCGCGTCCCTTTCCGGTATCGGTGCGGCGTATTCCGAGAAGATCATCGCGGGCCGGCCATACAAACAGCGGAGTGAGCTGGTGTCCCGCAACATTCTTCCTGCCTCGGTGTACGCCAAGATCAAGGCGCACGTCACCGCAAAGCAGCCCTAGTCCGACGGCAGTAGGCCGAAAGCGCTCGCCCCTCGAATTCATTGGGGCGAGCGCTTTGTCGTTTTCCGGCGCCGGGCTATCCGCGTCACGAAAAAGCTTAGCGCCCGGCGACCGGTCTTAGGAGCAGGTCGTGGAAATCGAAGCTGAAATCCGTAGTGCCGGAAACCGCGCGCAGCTTCACCTGGTCGATGCTGCCATCCGGGTTGAGACTGAAGGTTACGTAGGCATCGGCTCGAAGTTCGCGGTTGCGCCAGCGGGCAATGAACGTGTCGTATTGGAAGTGCTCCAGGTCGCCGACCAGGTCTGGCGAGTGAGAAAACCGTAGCACGAGTTTGGCATTCTCGAGCGCAATCGCAATGTCACCATACCATTTGTCCGCATAGGGTCCGGTGTACTTCTCCAACGCCAACGAAGGCCGAGAAGCTGCATTGCGGCCCTTCTCTGCACTCTGATCCGCCCGAGCCAGCATCGAGTCCCCCCGAGCGGTTAGAGTGCGGAACGCTTTCAGCCAATCATAGGGTGGCCCGCCTAGATAGTGATCGAGGATTCGGTTGCCGATGGCGGAAAAGGCCGCATCCGATTCTTGATTCGTCAGGACCACGACGCCTAACCGAAGATCCGGAACCATCGAAACCAGCGAGACATAGCCGGGCAACCCACCGGTGTGGCTCACCAACTTCTTGCCGCGATAATCGCTGATGCCCTCGCCGAGGCCGTAGCCATTGAAGTTCGAGCGCATCGGTGCCAACTCAGTAGGCAGGCCGCCCTGCGGTATCGGTGTGACGATGGTCTGAATCTGCCGCGTGGTCCACGGCGAGAAAAGCCGCCCAGCCTCTCCCACTTTGCCGGAGTCGATCTGCACCATGACCCACTTCGCCATGTCCACCGCGTTGGACATGATTCCGCCCGCCGGGTCTACGGCTTCACCGGTGAATGGAACAACGGGGCGAACCACATGGTCCACTTCTGCGTGCGTCGCTGCGATGTTTCCCGACGCCCCGCCCGCCGCGAGTCTGACCGTGCTTTCAGTCATCCCAACTTTGCCGAGAATCCGTGAGCCGACGAAATCCTCCCACCGCTGCCCGCTCACTGCCTCGATCACTTCGCCCGCCACGGCGTACAGCACGTTGTCGTAGGCGTACGCGCTTCGGAAACTGGTCGCCAGTGGGATGTATCGAAGCCGCCGAACGATTTCTTTGCGATCATAGGTACTTGGCGGCCACCAGAGCAGGTCACCGGCCCCCAGCCCCAGACCGCTCCGATGCACCAAGAGATCGCGCACGGTCATTTCGCTGGTGACGAACGGCTGGGACATTCGGAACCAGGGCACGTAGTTGATGACGGGAGTGTCCCATCCGATCTTCCCTTCTTCGACCAGCAGGGCGAGGGCGGTGGCCGTGAACACCTTGGTGTTGGATCCGATACCGAACAAGGTGTGCGCATCGACCGGTGTCGGCTCTCCCAGCCGGCGAACGCCATACCCTTTGGCGAGGACCACCTGCCCATCCTTGACGATTGCGATAGCAAGGCCAGGCACCTTGAAGGTCTGCATGACCTCGGCCACGTAGTGGTCGAGATCCGGGGGAGCCGGAACCTGAGCCAAAACGGGTGATCCGAAGAAGAGGCCAAGAATCGTTGCGGAGACAATAGGTCGTGACATCGATTGTTCCTGAGCGGAGGCTCTGATCGAGCGAAACAGTGGGGGCGTCGATTGGAAGAGAACCTAGCGGCGGAGCGGTGGGGGCACCAGACGCGCCAAGTCTCGATTGGCTTCAACGTTCGCTAGAGTTCTTGCGACTCGAACCGCCGCCACGCGGTCACCAATGCCACGGCGATGAGGCCCACACTCACCCCAAGGGCCGGCCAGAATGTGACTCGTTGGCCGGCCATCAGCAGGCCCGACCAGGCAATCAACTGTCCCGGGAGAAACTCCCCCACGCCCGGAATCGCCCCAGCCAGCGCTAACAGGATGAGAAACCCAAACGCCAATCCACCCGCCGCGGCCTGCGACTTCGTCAATACGCTGGTCAACAGAGTCACCGCCACATAGACCACGATATAGACCAGGAGCAAGCCGTTGAGTGCGAGCCAGCGTGGAACATCGATCGCACCGAACAACAAGTATGTGTAGTAGGAGCAGGTAACCGCCGCGACCGCGATAGCCGCCCCGAAGCACAGGGTCTGCGCCGCGAACTTGGCGGCCAGAAAGGCGGCCCGCGAGAGTGGCTTCACCAGGATGAGCGCTGCAGTGCCACGGTCCTTCTCCTGCGCGACGGCCCCCATCGTCAGCAGCAATGCGAGGAGAACCCCGAACTGGCCAATGTTTTTGAGGTACTGGGCGATCGCATCCATCGCCGTCGGCGGGGGAATCAGCGCGGCCATGGCGTCGCCACGTGGGAGC
>JANYKV010000026.1 GCA_025358055.1 Gemmatimonadota bacterium | reverse complement strand
CGTTCGGCTCGGTCTGGTTGACAAGACCCGCCCCGGGGCCGATCGTCTCTTCAGTTGCGATGAGGATTGACTTGTGACAAACGGTGTCGCACCCCCGGTTCCGCCATACAATTGTCGGAGCACCCTGTGACCGAACCGGTTCCCGAAATCCGTGTTGGCCGCTCGGTCGAGACCCGCATTCCCATCTCTTTGGGCGGTAGTCAGCGCGTTCGCCTCAACCATCGCACGGCCTCGGGGCGCATCGCAAGCAACAACCGGATCGACGCGCGTAGCTTTGGGAAAATCGTGGAGGTCCGTGGAGATTGGGTCGTGGTCAACTTCTACGAGCCCGTGAATGGCATGGGACTCTATGTCGACATCGAATGGGACGCGATCGGTACGGTGCTCTTCCTGCGTTGATATCTGAACCGAGTGTTCGCCCAGACGTGCTGTCATTCGTTTGGGGCAACAGCTTGATATTGGCGGCGCCGGTCCGTCGATCTACTCGTCCCGGTACGACCCGCACGCGTCGCGGGGCATGGGCCGAATCTCTGGTCGCTGCAACTGGGGTGGCGGTTGGCGCTAATCTGGGTTCAGTTAGGCACATCGGGGGAGGAACGATCCCCAACCACTTGGCTTACATGGCGGTCGCGGAGCCGCAGGAGAAAATGGCGGCTACCTCCGCAGCAGGAGGACAAACAGGATCAGCACCAACACGCCCAGTCCGACCACCGCGTAGGTCAAGAATTGCTCTCGTTCCGTCGGTTTCGCCGATCCCGAAACCACACTGCCAGGCGGAAGCGGGGCACGCGGCACCACGCGAGCCGCCGCGGGTTTGGCCGCCGGTGGAGGTGGAGTCATCGCGGGCATGGATGGCTTGGACGACGCGACCACCTGCGTCATGTACTCCGCCGTCACCTGCCGGTCCTTGAAATCCATCAATACCCGGGTCTCGCCTAACGACGCACCGTCATCCCCCTGCTTGAGACGGAGCCGCACCAAGCGCCGGCTCTGACGCTCTAGGGCGAAGTAGACATTCCCTCCGCCTCCCGCCCACGGCATTTCGCCCAGAACCTCGTAGTACTCGCTCGCCGCCTCCTGAACCTGCTTGAGGAGCGCGTCGCGCTGCCCCGGGGAGCTTGGCATCGCTTTGGAGTCACTGAGATCGGCCCCGCACCAGGTACAGAACCGCGCCCAGCGCCGGAGCTTGGTGCTACAATTGGGACACTCCCCCATTCCGACCGATACGCTCGCGTCGAGCTCTCGCGCAACATCGAGATCGTACTCCGGTTTCCCGCCTGCGGTCCCCGGATCGGCGGGAGCTTGGAGCCTCAGGGCGACGAGCTTCTTCGTTTCCAGGTCACGCGCCAAAAACCAGATATCGGTTTCGCTCTCGCGGCCCAACTCACCGTAGACCTCGTACCCATCAGCTGCCTCACGAACCGCGGCGAGAAAGTCAGTCATAGGCGTCCATCATACGCCGCGTCAGGCGCGGACGGAAGGGGTTTGCGCTAGCGCTTCGGGCATGCCCGCTTCTCGCCGAGGCTGCATGCTTTCTCCATGAACTCCTTTGCCTTCGCGGCATCCTTGGCCACCACCCCACCACCGTTCCGATAGAGAATCGCGAGTTCGTAACAGGACGCTCCTTTGTTGCCTTGGCATCCATGATCTAGGAGGTCCCTCGCCTTCACAAAATCCTTCGGGCCCCCAATACCCTGTCGGTAATTTCGACCCGCCTCGGCACAAGCACCGAGCGACTGGGCGAGGCACTGATTTTCGAGGGAAATGCGCCGTCTTCCCTCGACACTCCCTTCACCCGATTCCGGCCGGCCGTTCGGGGCTCCACCGGGCGTAGTGTCGCTTTTTTCCACAGGCCTTCTCGGCTCCCGTGCAGGTGGCGGGGTCGGCGCCGGGGGTGGCGGTGGTGGGCGAAGCTGCTTGGGGAACGTGCTATCCGGCTTCCATTTCTGGAAGAGTGCGCACGCATCTTTGCTTTTGCCTTCGCAGGCTTTCTCGACAACCTGGTAGGCACGTACGCTGTCGGTTTCGCGGGGGCCGAGCCCCCGTTGGATGCGACTAATGATTTCGCCGCAGCGCACCTTGCCCGGCTCCTTCATGCAAGCCAGCGCAACCAGGCTATCACCCGCGAGCGTGTCCCGTTTGAAGAACTCCGAGCCCACGAGCAGCTCCGCCCCATAAACCTGGCAACTCTCCCATACCTGTCCCTCGCAAGCCTTGAGATAGAGCTGCTTTGCCTTGGCCTCAACCGAGTCTTCCTTCGTTCGCCCTCTGCGATACACCTGCGCCAAATCGAAACAGTCCTGCACATTGTCGTTGTTACAGGACTGTTTTAGTCTGGCGTACTTGTCCTGTGCGTTAAGGTGGCGCCCAGGGGTCAAGAAAAGCGCGCCCAATGCTAGCGCAACTGCGGGTCGGACCGCGATCATTGAGTGTTTCATTTTGGCCATGACGGTAGGGTGGGTTGGACGCGGTGCCAAGACAACGAGCCCATCAGGGAATCCGGGGAGGGTCGCATGGGAGGGAATTAACCTCCTTGGATGGAATTCTGTCCAGTTTGGGATGACTGCCGTCGCATGTGGTCACCTGAAAACCGCTGTTTCCATCGAGGCGGTTGCTCCGAAGCGTCGGCTCCCCGGCGGATATCATGACCCCGTCACCGCTGTTCTTGGTGATTTCGTTCACCGCGGCTAGGCCACCCTTCGAACCCATGTACCAGATTCCGAAACGACTGCCCTGAATCCGGTTGCCGGAAATCTCCGGTGCGGAACTCGAGTCTACGATGATACCTGCCACCTGATTGTCCACGAAACTCGACTTCGCGATCGTCACTGTCCCAGTGCCTCGACTCACGAGCCCGCGGCAGTTACTGGAGATGGTACTTCCGCTGACTGTGGCCGAGGCTTGGGAGCCCAGCAGGAGGCCGGCACCGGTGACCCTGTCGCAGGCGCCCGGACCACCGGCCACACCCTTCAATCGGACATCGGTGAGCCGCAAGTCCCCGCTCTCGACGGTGAGGAGGGTGACGGGGTCCTGGCCCGCGTAGTCGACGGCGACACCGGTGAGGACCAAATGTTGCCCGTCGGCGAGCCCCACCGCGATGGTGCTCGAGGCAACAATCCTCGTTGAGTCGGCGCCAGCGCCAACGATCGAAAGAGATTTGGCGATGCGTAACGGTGCCGCGAGCGCGTACTGGCCCGCCAGAAGTCGAATCGTTCCCGCCGCAGCAATCATTTGCATTGCTTGCGCCAAATCTCCGCCCGAGGGGAGCACTATGGACGCCTTTCCCGCCGGTGTTGGTTGAGGTGCTGTTTTGCTCCCACCTTTGGGTGTCCGAAACACGAGAAAGAGCAGGAGACCAAACAAGACGACCGCACCCGCGCCAATGCCGATTTTGGTCCGCGGGCTGAGCAGGCCCATTCGCCTCCCACGCGGCACCGGAATCTCGGCGGTCTTATCCATCGGGCCGGCGGATGCGGCCGGCCGGGGTGGAACACTCACGGGGGTCCGAATTTCACGCAGCTTGTCCGCGGTGAGGTTGCCGCTGGCGAGCTGGCCCAGTTGCGTTCGGACTGGGTCTTGGGGGCCGAGTGCCCCCGCACCGAGTGCGGCGATGGCATCGGCGACGGAGGGCCAACGGTGAGCCGGCTTCTTCTCCAACATGCGGCTGACGGCAGCCTGTAAGCTTTTCGGGCAGTCCTCGCGGAGCGAAGTGATGGAGGGAGGCGATTGTTCGACGTGCCCTCGCATGATCGTGAGCTTGGATCCTTGGAACGGCAGCGTGCCGGTCAACAGCTCGAAGGCGACGATGCCGAGCGAGTATTGATCGCTCGCAGGCGAAATCTCGAGGCTTTCGCACTGCTCGGGGCTCATATACGCCGGAGTTCCTACCGCATCGCCAGCATGCGTCATGGACGACTCAGCCGCCACCTTCGCGATGCCGAAGTCGGAAACGACCGCGTCACCCTCGACATCGACCAGAATGTTGCCTGGCTTGACGTCGCGGTGCACCACTCCATGCCGGTGCGCGTAGGCGAGCGCGCTTCCGACTTGGGCGAGGATGGAGCGCACCATAGGGAGCGGGAGGGGAGCGGCTTGATGCAAAATCGCTTCGAGGGAACCGCCCTCAATGTATTTCATGACGATAAAGTTGAGACCGTTCGTCTCTTTGATGGCGTGGATGGTGACGATGCTCGGATGGGTCAGCCGGGCCACGACCTGGGCCTCGCGCCGGAACCGGTCGAGCATGCCTTCGCCGAGGAGGAGTAAGGGAGACATCACCTTGATGGCCACTTTGCGGTTGAGGGCGATGTCGTGGGCGAGGTAGACGGCGGCCATCCCACCTCGCCCCACCTCCCCGGCGATGTCGTATTCGCCGAGAGTGGCCTCGCGGAGGCGGTCGAGCACATTGGTCCACGTCGCCTCGGCACGGACCGCGGACGGCCGCTCGCCGCCACCCGAATGGACCGAACCGGCCGGTGTTACGGTGGGGATGGGTCCCAGGCTCGAGGGCCTCGGGGTCGTTGCGCCCGAGCGGTGGCGGGAGCCGCCGCAACGGGCGCAGAAACGGTCATCCGAGAGCCCTAAGTCACCGCATTGAGAGCAGATGGCGACGCGCACCCCGCACTGCGAGCAGGCGTTCGCCCCGGGCCGCACGGGCTGGGAGCAGGATGGGCAAGCAAGGGTTTCGGGCACACCCAAAGTATGGGGATCAGGTGGACGGAGGGGAAGAGGGGCAACCCGGCAAAACCGTCGCCCCGTGAATGGTTGGCCTCAAAGATGGGCGGTAAATCGGGTCAGGCTACCACTGCACTTCCGTCGGCTGGGGTCTTGACGTAGTGGTCCCGTCGCCGAGCTGGCCGCGAGTATTCTCCCCCCAACAAAAAACCCGGCCGTCAGTCGCAACGCCGCAGGTGTGGTGGGAGCCCGTGGCGCTCGCAACGATGACCTGCCAAGGCGATTG
>JANYKV010000182.1 GCA_025358055.1 Gemmatimonadota bacterium | reverse complement strand
CAATGCCGAACAGCGCGTTGTGGGTCGAGTCGGCGAGCTCATGCGGTATAAGCGCCCCGGGGACGTGCTCGGCGTGGTCGGCTGTATGGCACAACGCCTCGGGCCCACCTTGCTCGAGCGCGCCCCTCGAGTTGACCTGGTTGTCGGGCCCGATGCCTATCGAACCCTGCCCGAACTTCTCCACCAGGTCCAAGCCGGTGGTCGCCTCAGCGATACTGAGTTTCGCCCCTGGGAGCACTACGAGGACGTCCCTGCGATTCGGGAACCCGGACCCACCGCGTTCGTGACCGTGCAGCGAGGGTGCGATTATAAGTGCACATTCTGCATTGTTCCGTTTACACGCGGAACGGAGCGGAGTCGCAACTTAGAGGATGTCGTCCGCGAGGTGGAGGCGCTGGTTGGCCAAGGGGTCTCTGAGGTTACCCTGCTGGGCCAGACCGTCAATTCGTACCACCAGGGGTCGCACGACTTCGGTGACCTGTTGCGAGCGGTCGGTGGGGTGGAGGGGATTCGGCGGGTTCGTTTCACGAGTCCATATCCCACCGATTTTACGTCCTCCGTCATCGGAGCCATGGCTGAGACGCCTGCTGTTTGTGAGCACGTGCATTTGCCGGTCCAAAGTGGCTCGAACGCGGTTCTCAGGCGGATGTTGCGACGGTACACGCGGGAGCGCTATCTCGAGGTGCTGGCGTCTCTTCGGGAAGCCATGCCTGGCATCACCGTTTCGACCGACCTCATCGTTGGATTTCCGGGCGAAACTGACGAGCAATTCGCGGACACCCTCCGACTGGTGCGCGAGGCCGATCTGGACGACGCGTATACTTTCAAATACTCGATTCGGGACGGCACCCCGGCGGCGCGCCTCAAAGACCAGATCGACGACGGGGTGGCTTCCGAACGGCTGGCTCAGCTCATTGGAGCAGTTCGCGAAATATCCCGCGGGAAAAACCTGCTCCGGTTGGGGACCGAACACGAGGTGCTGGTGGAACGTCCGGCCAAGCGCGGCGACCTCATGTTGGGACGAACCCGCACCAACCTCATGGTCCTCCTCCCGGGTGGACCGGAGACGATCGGGCAGTATCATCGGGTCTTACTCACCGGGACCACGGGGTCCACGTTCATGGGCAGTATCGTCACCTCGCAGCTCGCGATTCTATGATTCAAAACAAGGTCGAGCAGCACGTCATCCAAACGCTCGAGAAGCTGCGATCCCATTTCCCCGAATTCTGCGGCTGCGAAGTGTGCCAGGCGGATGTGCTCGTCTATGCGTTGAATCGACTCCCCGCTCGGTATGTGGCGAGCAAGGCCGGCACGGTGATCACAGAGCTGAATCTCGACAAGGACCAGATGCGAGCGGCGATCGATGTCGCGGTGATGGAGGGGGTTCGCCGCGTGTCGCGCTCACCTCGCTGCGGGCGGGACCCGGCGATGCCGAAGTAAGGCCCTGGCCTGGTAGTGGACGGTGAAGTTGCCCCGTCCGGTCGTCTTGACGGTGTGCGTATTTGGGGCCGGCCTCGGAGCCGGCCTCTCGCGTTTTCCGGACCCGCGGCTCATGGGCATCGCCGGTCTCGCGCTGTGGCTCGTGCTCCGTCGTACTGAATGGGACGTTCTGCCCGCAGCGGCACTCCTCGGTCTCGTCCTCGGCGTGTGCCAGGCGCAAGCGGGCCGTTACCAGTGTGGCGCGCGGATCCCCGCGGGGCGGGTGCGGCTGACGGCACGGCTGCATGAACCCGCGGATAGCGGACTCGTCCACGCCGCACCAACCGGAAGGTGCGCCGGCCAGATTATGCTGCGGTGGCCGCCGGGCGCTTCCCTGCCGGCGGGCCAAATGATTCGCCTCACCGGCCGCTGGATTCCCGGTGCGGCTCGCGACCGCCCTGAAGGCCTCCTCCTCGTGGAGGGCCAAGAGCCGCTCGGTGCATCACCAGGACCAGCCGAGGAACTCAGAAACTGGGTCACCCGCGCCGCGGATTCACTGTACGGAGCCCGCGCCCCAATGGTGGACGCCCTTGTCCTGGGGCGACGGGGCGTCCTCCCGCCCGCCATCCATGACGGGTTCACGCAATCCGGTCTGGTCCACATTCTCAGCATCAGCGGGTTTCACGTGGGACTTCTGTCGGCGTGGTGCATGATGCTCATGCGGGCGTTCGGATTTCGGCTCGGGCCATCCCTCGCGGGGTCTGCTCTCGTCGCACTCCTGTACGTCGGGTTCCTGGGCTGGCCCGCGCCGGCTCTCCGGGCCGCTACCGTGGGTGGAATCGTGGCTTGGAACCGATGGCGCCAACGCCGAGTCGCCCCCTCGTCCATGCTCGCTCTGAGTGGGCTCGCGGTAGTGCTTCTGGATCCGGCCGCCATTGCCAGCGTTGGCGCCTGGCTTTCGGTCGGTGCGCTCTGGGGTGCCGGCCTCTTTGCGCGCTGGAGCGAAGCGGCCTTGGGCCGTTCGAGGTTCTTGCAGGCGATATGGAGCTCGATTGGAGCGACCCTTGCGACGGCGCCCCTCACGGCGTGGGGATTTGGAACGGTTGCCCCAATTGGAATCGCGCTCAACTTCGTCGCCGTTCCCTTGGCGGCCGTAGCTGTCCCAGGGGTGGTCCTCAGCTTCCTCCTCTGGCGTGGCTTCCCGGCCTTTGCCCACGCGGTGGCCACTGGGGCTGGGCTCACACTCTACGGCCTGGAGCGGATTGTGGTGGTTGGCGGGTCAGTCCCCGGTGGCCATGTAACCGTCCCGCCGACCGCCTGGTCGGCCTTTCCGTGGGCTGTTGCCCTCATTTTGGCCGTTTGGTCGCTGGGCTTCCGGAACACCCGCTGGGAGACCTTCCGCCGGGTCCTCTGGGCCGGCGGGCTGGCCGCCTGGGTTAGCCTCATTATCGGGAGCACGCGTCTTGCTGCTGACGCGGACTCCGGGCTGACGTTACATTTTCTCGACGTCGGGCAAGGTGACGGAGCCGTGATCCACACCCCCGGAAACCATTGGGTGCTCATTGATGCCGGGCCCCGGGGTGACCGGACCGGGGATGCGGGGGAACGGGTGATCGTACCGTTCTTGGCCGGCCACAGGGTTCACCGGCTCGCGGCATTTGTCCTCTCCCACGCGCACGCGGATCATTTGGGAGGGGCCAAAGCCGTACTCGAGCAGTTTCCAGCCGACCTGGTGGTCGAGCCCGGGGACCCGGTCGATGTGCCGATGTACCTCGATTTCCTGGACCAGCTCGCCACCGAATCGATCCGGTGGCATGCGGGTCGGCCGGGCGAGCACTTCGAAATAGACGGGGTCCGCTTTTCCGTACTGCATCCCGACACGACCTGGGCCGAGTGGGGCCGGGATCTGAACGAAGATTCGGTGGTGCTCAAAGTCGAATATGGCGCGTTCCAGGCCTTGTTTCCGGGCGATGCGGGGCTGCTGGCGGAGGAGGACATCCAGTCCCGGTATGGACCGGTGGACCTGTTGAAAGTTGGACACCACGGTTCTCACGGTGCGACCGGATCCGCTTTTCTGAGCGAAACGCACCCCGCGGCGGCAGTCGTGAGTGTCGGCGCCCACAATACCTATGGGCACCCGTCTCCAGAGACGCTTCACCGCCTCGAGCAAGCCGGCGTGGATGTGTGGCGGACGGATTTGGACGGGTCGGTCACCGTCGTCGTCGGTACGACGACCATGACGGTGCGAGCGAACGGCAGGACCAAGACGTACGCAATCCAATGATTCTTCGCCAGGGAGGTGCGCGTGCTGACTGGGACCCGCGTAACAACGATCGAGCGCTTCATCACGGAGCGCGAGCGCCAGCATCCCGACGCGACCGGCGAGCTTTCCAATCTGCTGTACGATATCGCTCTGGGAGCGAAGGTAATCGCCGCGTCGATCCGGCGCGCGGGAATCGTGGACATTTTGGGCTCCGCGGGCGCAACGAACGTGCAGGGCGAGGAGCAGCAGAAGTTGGATGTATTCGCGAACGAGACCCTGAAGAACGCGATGAACCACACCGGCCGGGTGTGCGTCATGGCGTCGGAGGAAGACGAGGAGATCATCGGCATACCGTCCGAGTACCGGCCCGGCAAATACGCGGTCTTGTTCGACCCGCTGGACGGCTCCTCGAATATCGACGTGAACTCCTCCGTGGGCACTATTTTCAGCATCTATCGCCGGGTGACGCAGAGCGGCAACGGCACACTCGCGGATGTGCTCCAACCGGGCCGCGCGCAGGTCGCCGCTGGATACGTGATGTATGGGTCGAGCGTCATGATGGTCTACACCACCGGTGAAGGAGTGCATGGGTTCACGCTCGACCCGACGATCGGTGAGTTCGTGCTCTCCCATCCCGCGATACGCATTCCCGAGGTTGGGAAATACTATAGCGTCAATGAGAGTCATTTCGCGCGGTGGAGTCGCGGAATGCAGCTGGCGGTTCGCGGCTTTCACGGCGATCTTCCCGAGCGGATCAAGG
>JANYKV010000172.1 GCA_025358055.1 Gemmatimonadota bacterium | reverse complement strand
CGTGGCGATATCGGCGCTTTTCGCGCCGATCGACTCGATGAGTATCTTCTCCAACGTTCCGCCCGTGAGGTTGAGCACTTTGGCCACCGTCGCCGGGCCGCCTGAGAGCGTCATCTCTTGAGAGAGAGACAGGTCGGTCTTGCTGCTCAACCCCTGTTCGACCAACGCGAGCATTTCGGGGGAGATCTTGTCCATCCGCGCAACCCGGTACAACACATCGCTTGCCAGCTCCTGATCCATGCTGGCAATGACCGTCGAGGTTTGGCGAGCATCGAGGTGGGCGAGAATCAGCGCCAACGTCTGCGGATGCTCGCCTCGCAAAACGCTACCCAACACCTCCGGGCCCGCCCGTTTGAGCCGCTTGAGCCCGGTGTCCGCGATTTGGTCCTTGATCCGTTCGAGAATGCTCCGCGCTCGGCTCGGCCCGATGGCCTGTTCCAAAATCTCTTGCGCGATATGGAGTCCGCCCTGCGCGACCGATTCTGCCGCCAAGAATACGGTGCGAAACTCCGTCAGCACCGACTCCACCTGCGCCGACGAGGTGGCTCGTGTCGTCGCGATGTGTTTGGTCAGCTCTTCGACTTCGGTTGCGGTGAGACTCTGCATGATCTTCGCCGCGGTTTCCTTGCCCAGCATCATGCACAGCACCGCGGCCTTCTGCGGTCCGGTCAGTGTCGCCGAATCGATCTCCGTGGCCATGCCCATCGTCACTCACCCAGCCAGGCGCGGACGACTTGCACGGTGAGTTCTGGACGCCCGTTCGATTCCGCCAGCACTTGGTTCTTCAACAGGACCGCTTCGGGAGGCGGTCCAAGCGGCGGCAGTTCGGTCGTAGCCGGCATCTGCATCGCCTGCCGGGCGCCCGCCATCGCAAAGGCCTCGTTCGAACCCCGGCGGCCAGACGATTTGGTCACCCGCATGGCGACGATCAACATCGCTATCATGCCAACCAGGCCAACCGCGGGGCGGAGGAAGCGCTCGACCAACGCGAACGGATCGGATTTCGGTTTGACCTCATCGACGGGAGTCGTCACCGGCTCCTCGAACGGGACCATCCCGACGCTCAGCCGGTCCCCCCGAGTGCTATCGATGCCCAGCGCGTTCCGCACGAAAAGCTCGACGTTGGCTCGGCGTGCCTCGGGCGTCTGCGTGTTGGCCGAGTCCGCCCGCACCGCTCGCTCGTCGAGCATGACCGCGACGGTCAGGTGGCGGACGGTTCCCACGGCAGTCACGATCTTCTCGAGCCGCCCCGCATTCTGATAGCTATTGTTGATGACGGTCTGGTCCCCGGAGCCGGCCGCGGCATCCGCCCCGCCCTTGGTCTCGCTCCGGGCCTCATTCGACAACACCTGGCCATCCGGATCGAACGTTTGGATGGTGCGCTCCACCTGGTCAAAGTTGAGGTCGGCGGAGACTTGGACCTTGGGGTGGCCAATGCCACCCACGCTGGCCAGGCCTTCTTCCGCCTTCGCTATGAGGCTCTTCTCCACGGCGTGTTGGATATCGATCTGACGAGTGGTCATGCCGGCAACACTACTGCCTTCGCTGGGCGACGACAGTACTCGTCCGGCATCATCCATTAACGCGACGTTGTCGCTACTCATGCCCTCAATACTGTTGCTGACGATGAACGTGATGCCTTGAATCGCCCCGGCCGGCAGTTGCCGTCCCGGCTTCATGCGGACCACGACAACGGCTTTGGGGGGCTTTTCATTCCGCCGAAACGTATTCGTCGCCGGAATTGCCAGATGGACTTCGGCGTGTTGCACGCCGTCGAGGCCGGTGATCGTGTTGGCGAGCTCGCCTTCGAGGGCCCGTTGATAGGTGACCCGCTGGTCAAACTCAGTCCGGCCCCAAATACCGCTTTCCCCGTCGAAAATGCGCCAACCCTTCTGTCCGTTCTGAGGGAGGCCATCCTTGGCCAAGAGCACGCGCGCTCGGGCGACATCTTTTTCGCTGCTGACCCGAATTTCGGAGCCATCAGCGCCCAGGTCATTCCGAATCGCCGCCTTGTCGAGCGCATCCTTCATCGCCGCGGCATCGGCCAACGGTACGTTCTGATACAACGTGATCCACTTCGGCGTCGAAGCCCACCAACTGACGGCAAACAGGAGAATCACGCCCACTGCGGAGGTGGCAATGGCGATAAGGCGTCGGGGGCCGCTGAGCTGGCGCACGGCGTCGGAGACCTGGGTCGTGAGAGCGTTCGCCATGAATCCTTAGAATGCTTGGCTAGACTTGAATGTTCATGACCGTGCGGTATGCGTCGGTCACCTTGTTGCGTAACTCGACCAGCACTTCCAACGAAATTGCGGCTTCTTCGCTCGCCGCCATAACCTGGTGCAACTCAACCGGCTCCCCTCGAAGGAACCGACCGATGATCGCCTTCGCATCGTCTTCCAGGCCGGACGTGTCATTGATCGCGCGTTTGAATAGATCGCCAAACGACGGACCGTTGTTATCAGCGGCGAACGGATTCTCACCGCGCTCCAGCGGCGAGACGACTGCGCCGCCACGTGGACCAATCGGCGCGGTCATGTCTAGGCCCTCAGGTCGATTCGCTGGCCCCGAGGCCCTGCCGTCTGCTGGGTCCGTGGCCCCGGGCGGTACGTCAAGGGACCAAGCGAGGCCCGTTCCTCGAAAAAGGCGCGCTCCTCCGGAGTCAGAATCGACGCCAGGCTCACCTCTTTCGGCTCGGCCGGAGAGGTTGGATTCGGAAGCGCCGCGGGACGCGAAACACGCGGTTCAATCAGTGGCTGGATGCCGGGTGCGCCGAAGCGCGGGCCTTGAATCGCCATGGTGGTGCTTTCTAGATCTCGAGGGCGCGCCGCAACATGCTCTTTGCGGCTTGGAAGACACTCACATTCGCCTCATGGACTCGACGCGCGAGCATGAGATCCACAAGTTCGGTATTCACATCGACATTGGGTGTGCGGACGTAACCACTCGCGTCGGCATCCGGGTGTCCAGGATCGTACCGCAACTCTCCCGGAGTCTGATCTTCCACCACGCGAGTGCTGAGGGCGCCCGTGCGGGGATCGGTTCCCGCGACCACCACCTGTCGTTTGTATGGGCTGCCGTCCGCTGTCCGCGTGGTCTCCGCGTTGCTGATATTGGCCGAGATCACTTCGAGAAATCGTTGTTGGGTGCTCATCCCCTCGACGCTCTTCGCGAGGGGCCGCATGAATTGACGGATGGGGCGTGGAGAGATTGGGAAATCACCGATGTTAGACATTGGTGCGAATCGCCGTTCTGATCCGCCCATACGCCTGTTGCAGGAGACGACTGCTGGCTTCGTAACGAATCTCGGTGTCCGCCAACGACGCCATGTCCTGCTGCAAATCGGCTTCGGCGTGCCGCGGCGCGGCCTGCGCGGCATCGAGTGCGCTACTGAAGCTGGTGCTGCTACTCGTGGTGAGGGCCCCGGCCACCCGCTCGGCAATGCCGCGATGGGTAGCGCTAGCTTCCTCGAGTCCTCCCCGTAGCATGGCGGGGAGCGTGGTGGATCCAAAGAGTCCGCGTAGCATCTGTACTCCGTTGAAGGGCTGCCCGAGGTCGCAAGGGCAAGCTGCGTACCGATCGCCCCGGTCGTGGAGCGAACGGGGAGAAGGCCGCGATATGAACGGAGTTAAATGGCGGTGGGAGATACGCTTGACATGCAGCTCGCGGATTGGGTCCGCCGAGCTCGCGCCTCGACATCGCGCAGACTCTTGCAGGCTCTAATTTGGCCGCCTCGGAAGAAAGTGCCGAGGCGGGGGAGGCGATGTCTGCCGGGGTGCGAATGGTCCCGGCCATGCCGGGCGAGGCCGGGTCAGACTGGTGGCGCGACTTTCGGCGTGTTCAACTTATTCCGCAGGGTACGCTCGCTGATACCGAGCAGTTTGGCCGCTTTGGTCCGGTTGCCACCAGTGCTCTCCAGCGCTCGGCGAATGGTCGCATGTTCGAGGGCTTCCAAGTCAAACGCATTGGTGCCCGCGCCCAGTGAGGCGGGCACTGATGGAGACGGAGCGGTGGCCGGTGTCGATACCACGCTGGCGGTGCGGGTGAGGTCGAGGGAGAATGAGTCCGGGGTCAGGGGGCCACCTCGGGAAAGAATCACCGCCCGCTCGACCGCATTGGCGAGTTCGCGGATGTTGCCGGGCCAATTGTACCGCTGCAGCCACCCGATCGTCTCGGAGGTGACGGCGGCCGGCTCCACCCCCGCCTGCGCCGCCGAGCGAGTCACGAAGTGGTGTACGAGCAGCGGTATATCCTCGAGGCGGTCGCGAAGCGGCGGCATCTTGACGGGCACGACGTTGAGCCGGTAGTAGAGGTCCATCCGAAACTTGCCGGCATCCGCTTCCGCCTTGAGATCCCGGTTGGTGGTTGCGACTAGCCGGACATCGACTCGGATCGGCTGTTGTCCGCCCACCCGTTCGAATTCCTGCTCTTGGATCACGCGCAGCAGTTTCGATTGCAAATCAAGCCGCATCTCGGAAATCTCGTCCAAGAGAAGGGTCCCGTTATGCGCCCTCTCAAAGGCGCCCTGGGTTCGGGCGGTTGCGCCGGTGAAGGCACCTTTCTCATGGCCGAACAGTGCGCTCTCCACCAGGCCTTCCGGCATGGCCGCGCAGTTGATCGTTATGAAAGGGCCGGAGTGGCGGGGACTTTGATCGTGAAGGGCGCGCGCCACCAATTCTTTCCCGGTGCCCGACTCCCCCTCGAGCAACACGGTCGCTTTGGTCGCCGCGACCGTGCTCACGACCTCCAGAACCCGGCGGAGCGCCACGCTTTCCCCGAGAATGGCGCGGCGCCCGCGGAGGGTATTGATCTCTTGGCGGAAGGCATCGTTTTCGCGCCGCAATCGGACCACTTCCAACGCTTGGTTGACGGCGATCCGGAGGGTTTCGGCCCGAATCGGCTTGGTGAGATAGTCGATGGCCCCGCTTCGGATGGACATGACTGCATGCTCGATGCTGGAATATCCGGTCATGATGATGACCGGAATCTGGTAGCCCTCCTTTTCGAGGAGGGTCAGGAGGTCGAGCCCCGTGGCATTGGGCATGCGATAGTCGGTGATGATCAGGTCGAACGGCTGGCGGGCGACCGCTTTCATCGCCTCCTCGACCCCACCGGCGAGAATCGGTTGGTGTCCGATTTTGGTTAGGGCGTGTTCGAGCACAACCCCAACGGACGGCTCGTCATCGACGCAGAGAATGGTCGCCATGGCTCCCGGACATTTGTAGTGGGCTAAAGCAAAAGCCAAATGTAGCCGATACCACTGAAACTGCCACCTTGACCGGAACGAATCAATGCGGATTACGAGCGGTATTCTCGAAAGCAACGTCCTGCGGAACTTGCAACAGAACTTGAGTGCACTATCCCGGACCCAAACCGAACTATCGAGTGGGCAGAAGATTCAAACCATCTCGGATGACCCGGTGCTCGCCACCCAGGTCGTCCAAATCGACGCGGGACTCCGGGCCCAAGAACAATACCGCAGAAACATCACGGCCACCCGAGCCAAATCCGACGCCGAGGAGGCGGTTTTGAATCAGGTGAACGACCTCCTCACCCGGGCCAAGGAACTCGCCATCCAGGAAGGCTCGTCCACCGCTAGTCCCGCGACCCATGTCGCGGCTGGCGCTGAGGTCACTCAAATCATCAACCAGGTCATTCAGTTGGGCAACACACGGGTCGGCAACCAGTACATCTTCGGCGGCTACCAGACTGGCACCGCGCCGTTCTCTTCGGCCGGGGTGTACGGTGGAGACGCCGGGCAGCCCCAAGCGGAAATCGGAGACGGCTATTTCGTCACGACCAACGTCGACGGAAGCACCCTCATGATGAGCTCCGGGGTGCTGAGTGGGCTGCAGAACCTGCAGACTCAGCTTCAAACCGGCACCACGGCCACGATTGCTTCATCCGCCACTCAACTAGACGCCGGGCTCACGTCGACGCAGACCCTACTCTCGGGAAATGGCGCGCGAGCGGCGCAGCTCCAGACCGCCACGCAGAACATCGATGCCCTCAGCAGCAGCATGACGATTCGCCGATCGAGCTACGCTGACGTGGATGTCGCCGCGGCGATGGTGCATTACGCCACGCTTCAATCGAGCTACCAAGCAGCTCTGCAGACCGCCTCCAGGATCCTCACGACCAATCTCACGGAGTACATGAAGTGACCGTCTCTACGGATATGGCTCCACCGGCGCAGGCCCGGACCAGCACCTTGCTGGTCCCGTCTCGCCTCTTCGGACCCCTATGTCTTTCGGCCGACTCCAGCTTGCGCTTTCCGGACGGCCTGCTCGGTTTCGCGGGTGAACGCAAATTCGTGTTGCTCTCCGCTTCTCAGGAGGGCGTTTTTTGGCTTCATTCCGTGGATGACGGCAGCCTGGTCTTTCTGTTGATCGACCCATTCCATTTCTTCGCGGGTTATGAAGCAGACCTCCCGGACGTCGGTCCAGAAACGGCGGACGGGGTCGCGGTCTTTGCCATTGTCACCCTCCCGCGCGAAGAGGGCGATTTCTGTACGGCGAACCTTCAGGGCCCAATTGTCCTGGATTTTCACGCCCGAACCGGACGGCAGGCCATACTCCAATCGACCACCTATTCCACGAAACATGCGCTCGACCTCGGCGCGCGGTCGCATGGCAAGGCCTAGACCGCGGGCCCTGCGCCGGATCGGCAGCGCAGTGTTTATGGCCGCCCTGGCGGTGGCCCCCGTGGCTCGAGCGGGCGGACAGGTGACGTGGGCGCCGGAATCGTTTGATGAAATCGAGTCGTTGGTGGTTCGGGCCGATGTGGCGGGCCCCGCACGGGACGCCTCTCGGTTGGCGGCGGTCCTGGAAGAAGCCATCACCGGACAGCTTCGGCGCGCGGAGATTCGATTTCTCCACCCGCCAAGCCGGGAAGGCTGTTGCATCCTTCGGCTCGATGTGCGGCTCGTCCCGGCCCCGCCCCGCCTTCGAGGTGCCCTGGCCTACACCCTACGCTTGGAACTGGCGAGGCAAGAGAGCTACGGGTACCCGGCGTGGGTGATTCTCTGGGCCTCCAAGCCCGTCGGAGGCTTTCTGGAGAGCGCTGACCTGCAGGATCTGATCCGGGCGGCGGCTCGGGATGCGGCCGATGAGTTCGTGGATCTCTTCCGGGCCCGGTTTCCGCTATAGGCCCCCGCCGTAAAGTTTCACACCCGCTTGCCGATACCTTGTCCTAGACGGCACTCGCCGTCACCGCAGGCTCGGGACAGGGACGTTCCGAAACGATTCTGTAGGAGTTCCATCCCATGTCCAGTATCAATACCAACATTGCGGCGCTCGGCGCGTACCGGAATCTCTCGACCACGACCATGAATCTCAATAAGTCGATTGAGAAGTTGTCGTCCGGGTTCCGGATCAACCATTCATCGGACGACGCGGCCGGGTCCGCAATCGCCAACGAACTTCGTTCAGATGGCCGAAGCTTGTCGGCCGCTCAGCGGAACGCGCAGCAAGCCGGCGCGGTGTTGAACATCGTCGATGGCGCGGTGAACACGGTGTCCACGATCCTCGATCGAATGAAGGAATTGGCGGCCACCGCGGCGTCATCCAACTCAGGCTCCACCGCCCGGACCAACCTCGATGCCGAGTTCCAGCAACTCGTCCTCGAAGTGGACCGCATCGCCGGCACGACCAAGTATCAGGGCACCACGTTGACCAACGGTAGCGGTGGTACCCTCACCTTCCTGGTGAGTTCCAGTGGGCAGTACAGCACCAACGACACCGTCACCTTCACCGCGAGCGCGGTGGACATTCGGTCGACCACGTTGTTTGGTACGACCACGGCGCAGAGTCTGACCACGCTCGCTCTGGCCCAAACGGCCCTCACCAACATCGACACCTCCATCACCAATTTGGGCACGTCGATCGGTGTCGTCGGTGCCGCGCAGAGCCGGATTCAGTTCGCGAGCGCCAACGTCGCGAGCATCCTGCAGAACACGCTGGCGGCCGAGTCGACGATTCGTGACACGGACATGGCAGCGGAAATGACGAACTTCACGAAGAACCAGGTTCTGGCCCAAGCCGGCACCGCGATGTTGGCCCAGGCCAATTCGCTGCCGCAGAGCATTCTTACCCTGCTCAAGGGTTGATCTAGCGTTGAGTACCCAGGGGCGGGATTTCCCGCCCCTAGGGCCTCTTCCCCTGGAAAGTAGGCTGCAATGACCACTCCGATCAGTTCGTTCTCCGGCCTCAACAGCGGTATTCAGTGGGCGAACCTTGTCGACCAGATCATTCAGGTTGAAGGACAGCCCATTGCGCTTTTGAAGACGCGTGAAACCCAACAGACCAATCGGAAAACTCAACTCGCGACGTACAAGGGTCTGCTCAACACGTTTCAGACCGCCGTCACCGCGCTGAGAACGGGCACCGGGTTTACCAGTTTCACCACCACAGCCTCCGGCACGACCGCGGGCGGGCGCCCACTTTTTTTCGCCACGGCCGGAACCGGCGCGGTGGCTAGTCAGTATCAAGTCGAGGTCGACACGCTGGCGGCCGCCGCGAAGATCGGGAGCACGAGCCAAACCAGTGCGACCACGCCGCTCAATCTCGCCGGCGCGTTCACCGTCAACGGTCAGACGGTCACGGTGGTGGCCACCGACGCATTGAACGACATTCGGGACAAGATCAATGCGGTGGACCTCGGGACGACCGCCTCGAAGGTCAGCGCCTCGATTCTCACGGTGAGCGGGACCTCGAACAAGATGATCCTCACCAGCGACGTCACGGGCAGCACGGGGATCACGCTGGCCGATACGACGGGGGCCGTCCTCGGCACGCTGGGCCTTCTGGCGCCGGGCGCCATAGTCACGGCCGGCGCCGATGCAACCTTCAAGATCGACGGCACGGATTTCGTCCGAACCACCAACATTGTGGCGGATGCTCTTCAAGGCGTGACGTTGACGCTCCAGAACGCGGAAGTTGGAAGCCAGGGCACGCTGAGCGTCAGCCCGTCATCCGACGGCGCCCTGAAGGCCGCCCAGGCCTTTGTCGACGCCTACAATCAAGTGATGACGTTCATTCAGACCCAGAATAAGCCATCCGACACGAGTCCAGCCCCGCTTTTCAACGACGGGATGCTCCGAGCGAATCGATCGACGTTTTCAGGCGGGATGCTCGACATCATCGAAGGAAGCCCGGCGAACGCCACGACCGGCGCCACAGCGGGCTTTTCGCTCTCCGAATCGGGAACCCTATCGCTCGATGCCAGTAAATTCTCCAGCGCATTCGCGGCGGGAAGCGCGGATCTGCGTTCCCTGTTCACGACCACCGGAACCGGCCTCGACACGATTGCGACTTCACTGACCGATCTGGTCTCCTTCGGGAGCGGGCTCATCGATAGCCGGTCGACCAGCATCGATACGTCGGTTTTGTCAATGGACAATCATATTACGCAGCTGCAAGGCCAATTGGACCGCCGGAAGGCGGCACTGACCGCTCAGTTCGTGCAGATGGAAACCATCATCGGCCGATTGCAATCCCAGGGGTCCTTCCTGACATCACAGTTCACCCCGACAACGCTCACCAGCAGCTCCACCAGGTCCAGCCCCTAGCCCTTCGAGGACACTTCCAGGGCACTGCCGTCGAGGGACATGGCACTCGGTGACCCCTCGCGGTAGAGCAGGCCGAGGAGGTACTCTCCGTAGCCGCTTCGCTGCGTCGCGCGGGCGAGTTGCACCAGTCGCTCGTCGTCGATATAACCCATCCGCCACGCAATCTCTTCCGGACAGGCGACTTTGAGGCCCTGTCGCTGCTCCACGGTCGCTACGAAAACCGCGGCCTGGTGGAGTGCATCGTGGGTACCCGTGTCCAACCAGGCGGATCCGCGGCTGAGGACCGTAAGTTCCAGGGCTCCCCGCCGCAAATACTCGCGATTGACGTCCGTAATCTCGTACTCGCCCCGAGCCGAACGCGGGAGCGCGGCGGCGATATCAAGCACCTGGTTGTCATAGAAGTACAGTCCGGTCACCGCGATGTCGGATTTCGGACGGCTGGGTTTTTCCTCGAGACCCACGACCCGTCCTTGCGCGTCAATTTCCGCCACGCCGTAACGCTGGGCATCCCGAACCCGGTAGCCGAAGATCCGAGCACCCGTCTTGGCTTCCCGCTGTCGCCGCAGGCTCGTGCCAAGGCCATGACCGTAGAAGATGTTGTCTCCAAGCACGAGGGCCACCGACCCCCGCCCCACGAAGGAATGGCCAATTACGAACGCTTGGGCCAACCCATCTGGACTCGGCTGTACCGCGTAGGACAATTCGAGTCCCCAAGCATGGCCGTCCCCTAGCAGCTGCTCAAAGCGAGGGACATCATCGGGCGTTGAGATCACGAGGATCTCTCGAATCCCGGCGAGCATAAGCGTCGAAAGCGGGTAGTAGATCAGCGGTTTATCGTACACCGGCAACAGCTGTTTGCTCACCACACGGGTAAGAGGATAGAGCCGGCTGCCAGACCCGCCCGCGAGCAGAATCCCTTTCATACGGCCACCCGGAGGCCGAGTCGCTCGCCGCGGTAAGCACCCGATTGCACGCGATTGCCCCACTCCTGATGGCTCAGATACCAAGCCACGGTCTTCCGGAGGCCCGAATCGAAGTTCTCCAACGGCTGCCAACCGAGTTCCCGATGCATCCGCTCGGGATCGACCGCGTACCGGAGATCATGGCCGGGCCGGTCCGTCACAAAATCAATCAAGCGCTCGCGGGGTTCGTCCGTTGGTACCATTTCGTCCAGCAAGGCGCAGATTCGACGCACCACGTCGATGTTACTATGCTCGGCTTCACCGCCGATGAGGTATTGCCTCCCGACCTCGCCGCAATCCAGCACCCGAAGGAGCGCGCGCGCATGGTCCTGTACAAACAACCAGTCGCGGACATTCTGGCCGTTACCGTAGACGGGCAGGCGTTGACCGGCGATGCCGCCGAGAATCATGAGCGGGACCAGCTTCTCCGGAAATTGATACGGCCCGTAGTTGTTTGAGCAATTGGCGGTGATGGCGGGGAACTCGTAGGTGTTGACCCACGCGCGCACCAGCATGTCGGCACTGGCCTTGCTCGCCGCATAGGGCGAGTTGGGCCGGTAGGGACTCTGCTCACTGAAGCGGCCGTCCGACCCCAAGCTCCCGAACACCTCGTCGGTGGAAACGTGCACAAACCGAAATCGGTCGGCCTCTACCCCGGAGAGCTTCCGCCAGTAGCGGTGGCATTCGTCGAGCAGCGCGTAGGTCCCCACGACGTTCGTGTGGACAAATCCGCCCGGCGCGTCGATCGACCGATCCACGTGCGTTTCAGCCGCGAGATGAACCACGCCGCGGGGCCGACAGGTCTCGAGGATGGACCGGACGACGCGCCCGTCGGCGATGTCCGCCCGCACGAACCGATACCGGGCATGGTCGGCGACCTCGCGCAGCGAGTCGAGATTTCCGGCGTAGGTCAGCGCATCGAGATTGACGACGTTGACATCGGCTTCCGCCAACAACGTTTTGACCAGGGTGGATCCGATGAACCCCGCGCCACCGGTCACGAGCACCGTATTCATCCAAGACTCCCTTCCGGACCTTCGATCGGCAATGCTCCAACCAACGCCGCGGGGGCGTCGTCGCGGGTGATTCCCATCAGGACCCGATCCCAATACCGTTCCTGGCGGAAGTACCATCCGCGCTGGCGCCCTTCCTCCCGCCAACCGCATTTCGTGTACAGCCGCAGCGAGGGCTCGTTGTAGGCGATGATGTACGCATCGAGGCGATGGAACCGGAGGTCTTCGAAGGCATAGCGCGTCATGATACGCACGATGTCAGCCCCGAACCCTTTGCCACGGAACGCCGGCTCACCGAGCATCAAGCCGTGTTCCGCATGGCCATTCTTCCAGTCGATCTCGGCGAGATTCGTCGTGCCCACGAGTCCCAATCCCTGCACTTCCACGGCGAAACGGCGGGCGTGTGTCTCCTGATCCAGGCGCTCGAACCACCGAGCGACGGACTCGCGGGACACAGGGAAATGCCATCCGCCCAGAAATTGCCAGATCTCGGGATCGTTGGCCCAGCGTGCTAGGGTTTCCAAGTCCTCGCGCTCGATCGCCCGAATCCGAACCCGCTCGCGGGATCCGATCATCCGCCCTGGCTCCGCCGCGCCACGAGGTAAATACTGGCGGCCAAATCCGGATAGATCATGCCGAGGTCGTAGCATCCCTCGAGGTAGTCGGCCGAGAGGATTTCTTCGGCGAGGAGGCGATCGAATTGGAAATTCGCGAGAGCCTTGAAGAACACGCCACCGCGGGCCTCGACAGCTAGGCCGGCATCCCGTGCGTCCCGTTCAAGGACATCGAGCGTATAGGTGCGCCGGTGACCCATCGCGTACTCCGCCTCGGTCACCGCGGCCTGGTGGGAAATGAGTCCCATGCGGACCGCAATCTGTCGCGAGGGTGCGTTGGCGTTTGGCACCGCGAGGAAGAGCCGCCCGCCCGGCGCCAACCAATCGCGAACCCGGGAGAGGACGATCAATGGATCATCGACATGCTCCAGCACGTGGACCAGGAAGATGGCGTCGTAGTGTCCGTCCAAGGCCATGGTTTCGAAGGTGCCGAGTTCATACCGAAGCCGCGCGCCATACCGAGACCGGGTGAGGTCCAGGACGTCGCGGGCGGCATCGGCCACGGTCAGATCGGCGAAGTGGGGAAGGAGATGCGCCGTGAAGTCACCTCGGTAGCACCCCAACTCCAGCCCCCGCCTACCACGAAAGTGCGGGGCAAAGGTCCGTACCAGATATCCCCTCATGACCTCATCAAAGCCATAGCTGTACTTGCGGTCTCCCGTGGCCGCCTGATGCTCGCGCTCGAAGTCGCGGGTGGTGACGGAGGTCATGCCGACCTCTCAGCCCTGCCCCGGCCGGTACATACGTCGGTCGGGTGGCTGGTACCATTCATCCAAGGTCGTTGGGGTTCGGGAGAAGTAGCCGATGAGCTGCTTGACCCGATCGGGCAGTCGTGCGATCCGTTCCTCGCCCAGGGCGCGACAGTAGTCGAGCTGCTGCTTGAAATACGGTGGCGTCAGGGTGACGGTGATCGCGCAACGCAGTTGATGGGTCGTGTTCATTCCCGCGGCGTGCCACAGGTTCGAATCAAAGAGGAGGACGTCTCCGGCTTTCCCCACGGCGCGCGCCGCAGTGGCGAAAAACGCTTCATCGGTCGGTCGGTCCAGCACGAGATGTGACCCGGTCAGCAAATGGGTGGCGCCGTTTTCCAATGTGAAGTCGTCCAGCATGACCAGCAGGTTCAGCATCAGCGGAATGCCGGCCGAGTAAGTTCGGATATCACGGTGCACTTGGCACACATAGGATGGCCGGCTCCGGGCGTTGATGACACCGCCGTATGAATTCACGATGCACTTTCCATGGAAATAACCGTCGAATGCATCGTTTAACGGGATCGCGCCCAACAGATCCAGGAACGCCCCGCCGAAACTGAGCAAATGATGGGCGGTTCCGGCGGTGTTCCCATCGAGCCCGTTCCGCTCGCGGGTCGCGCGGCAGGTGGCTTCGGCCATGACTAAGTCCTGGCGGACCCGCCCGACGAGTGCGGGGGGGACCACGCCAGGAACGATCACCCAGCCCTCGGTGGCCAGGGACGATTCCGTCTCGACATCTGTCACGTACATGCGGCCTCCACTGCTCGGTACTCGGGGAAAAAGGGAGCGTGCGTGGCGCCGCGCTCAGTCGTCAACGCGTGATACGCAGTCGGATCCAAAACCTTGGCGCACAGATGGGCTCGACCCTCGCCGTTGGCGAAGCCGCGCTTCACCCGGTCCAGGCCATTCGCGGGATCGTCCGCCACACCAGAAACGCCGCCGAGGTCGATGACCTGATCGCGGAAGTAGTGCCGGGCAAAATCGTATCCGGCGTAGGATGCCCCGATCCGATATCCCAACGCGCTGGAGGCGGCGAGGTGAGAATAGGCCCACCCAGCATGCGTCATCCAAAGGTGCATCGAAACGACGGTGTCCCCGGCGAAGGCCGCAATGGTAACGAGCCCCGGAACGTCGGCGAGCCGATCGAAATAGGGGTCGCCGAACCCATGAATTCCGGCAAGGCCATGCCGAGCGACAAGGCCGGCGTACAGTTCCTTCCATGCCTCCCGCCACTCCGCATAAGACACGACCCGCACCGTACAGTCCCGAAGGGCTCGTCGTATCGTGTGCCGATGATGCCTGGTATACGGTGGAGCGGGACGGTGCGCGTCAAACAGGAAGTGGGTCTTAAATGGGCGGACCCAGTCGAAACCTCCGCGAGCTTCCGCACGCTCATCTCGAACATCGGTGACGCTTACAAACGAGATCGCGCCCTCCGCTCGGAGCACGCTCCAGTCGGCGTCGGAGGCGCCCGCGTCCCCCGTCGGTGCGAACGGATACGCGCCGATCGCATCCAGGCGGTCGCTCCCGGGAATCGACCGCAGGAACGCCCAAGACTCACTTCCCGGGAGCCACAGGGGCGTTCCCACGAAGGCCAGAGCGTCGGCATAGGCGCGAGTTGCGTAAGGATGAGTCACATCGCGCTCCGGACCGCCCGGGCTACCCGGACCAGCTCACGAGGTGTGTAGCGCTGATCACAGGGAAGCGCGACCATTTGGTTCGCCAGGCGATGCTCCGCGGGAAACGCGGCAGGAGGAGAGCCCAACGTGGGCCAGTAGCGCGCGGCGAAAATCCCTTCACTCCACAACCGCGTGGCGACGTCCCCCGCATCGTCGCACCGAATGGGAAAGGCGAACGGGACGGCGTCTCCAATGCCATCTGGGTAGAAGGCAATGTCACCGAGGGACTCGGCATAGAACGCATAGTTGGCTCGGCGACGCTCAGCGATCGGGGCCGGGTCCAAAAGCGTCAGCACCCGACGGGTCAAGTGGCTCATGGCCACCTCGCTCACTCGTTGCGCGCTCTCGGACTCTTGGTATAGGCGATAGATCTCCTCACTGCGCGCGTTCGTCACGTCTTCATGGCGGAGGAGCGTTGGAAGCAGGGCCCTTCCACCATCGAACCGAACGGTCGGGGTCACTTGCAGGCCTCGACTCGGGCCGATCAGAATACCTCCATCCGGCACCCCGACCACCTTCCGGGGACTGTAGAGAATCCATTCGCCCCAATCCGGCCCCGGCATCATAGCCTGCGCGCGATCCTCGATCCAAACCACGTCTTGCCGCGCTCTCGCCAGCTGCAAAAACGGCGTGCTGGGTCGGGTTCCAAAAAAGTCGATGGCCACCACCGCGTCCCCACTCTGGAGTTGGTTCGCGAGCCAATCGGCGACGGGCGACAGGGTCGCATCCAGAGGGTAGAACGACGCCGGCACACCGGCGGCTTCCGCCGCGCCCACGATGGAGGGACACACATACGCGGGCAACCACACGCGGCCCACGAAGGAGCGGCGCAGCAACGCGGCGAGGCAACTGCGAGCATTCGAGAGGAGGAGCGCCGAGCGATCCTCGTCGACCCAGAGGTCCAGCAGCCCTCGACCCGCAACGCCCGGCTCCGGGAGTTCGAGCGCCAGAAACCCGCCGATCGACGATGCAAGCTCGGTCCCGAGATCCTCGCAATGCGCTTGGCGCTGCATCGTCATACCGAGACCAGGCGCGCGGGCGCGCGGCGGAGGGGCGGACCGACTCGCTCGAGCGCTGAGCGCAAACGCTCCACCACGTACGCCATTTCGTTCCGTTGCAGCGACGTGTGAAACGGCACGCCGAGTAATTCGGTCGAGAGCTGCCGGGCCACCGGCACCCCGTCGATCGCCGTGAACCCGGAGAACAGAGGATGCTGCGGCAAAATCGGACAGTACCATCGTCGCGTTTCGATGCCAGCATCCGAGAGCAACGATCGAACTGCCTCTATATCGGCGATGCCGATGAGACGGAGCGGGAGAATCGGAGCCACGATTGACCCCGGCGTCTCCTGCCACGTAACCACCGGATGTAAGCACTCCAGGGCTTCCAGATACTCTCGCCGCAGCTGCCGGAGCGCATTGTTTCGATGCGGCCACGCCGCGAGAGCCGCGAGACCGACCGCGGCATGAAACTCACTCAGTTTGGCATTGGTCCCGCCATGAACCACAACACCATGCGGGGTGAGGCCGAAGTTCGCCGCCTGGCGGACGCACCGGACGATTCGGTCCGACCGACTCGCGACGATCCCCCCTTCTCCGACCCCGAGGGCCTTGGTTGCGTGGAGGCTGAATATCACGGTCGAGGTGTCCCCGACCGCCTGGTTGCCAAAGGCGCCGGCGGCGTCGATGACGACGGGCAACCCCGTCTCGTTCGTGAAACGATCCCACTGCGCGACGCTCTGAGGACACCCATAGGCCGCGACCGGCAACACGGCATGAACCCGGTACGACCGCACGGCCTCGTAGGCGATGTCGGGTGTAAGCAGCCACGACCGGGGATCGACATCCCCAAATACCGGTTCGTAGCCGGCGCGGACGATGGCAGTCGCCGTGGCGGCAAACGTCAGGGCGGGTACCAGGACCCGCGCCCTCGGTTGGAGATCCACGCTCGCGAGAGCGAGCTCCAGGCCGACCGTGGCATTGCTGACCGTGGTGATCGCAGGTGACGGCTGCCAGAGGGCCGATAGCTGCTGTTCAAACTGGAGGACGAGCGGGCCAAAGTTGGTGTAGACCTGTGCCGTGTCAATGCGCTCGAGCCACGGACGGACTTGATCGATACCAGGCACGCCCGGCACCAACAGCGGAATCCGTCGCCGGGGGCGAATCATCAGGCCTCCCGTGATTCGCACCAGGTTCGCCACATCTGGCGATAGGCACGCTCCACCTGCAGGGTAAGCGCGGGCGCGTCCATGAGCGCGGAATTCAGCAGTCGGTGGCGCAGCCCCGCCCGAATCTCAGCCAGTCCATCGAGATCATTGGTCAACCCCATGGCCACGGCGTGGTAGTCGGCGACATCCACCGCGGCAAGATTGCCCAGCCCCACGCGCCCCAGCATCATTCGTCCGGCGCGGGCGGCCGGGTGATCGCCTTCGAGCGCAATGATTGGGACCCCCATATACAGCGAGTAGAACGTTGTGGTGCCACCGTTGTATGGAAATGGGTCGAACGCGATGTCCACTCGCTGATGGAGCGCGAGGAAGCCCTCCATCGGTACCCGAAGAAACAACTCCAGCCGATCCGCCGTCACACCAAATCGCCCAAACCGCCGGCGTAGGTCTTCGTGCGCCTCTTCGTGTTCGGCGCCCACGGACATGATCAGCTGCGCGTCGGGCACTGCTCGTAAGATGCCAGCCCACGTCTCGATCGCATGCGGGCTCACCTTAGCAATGTTGTTGAATGAACCGAACGTGATATACCCGTTTCGTCGAGCCGGGAGTTCGCTCACCGCCGGTGCGGCTGATGGCGCCGTGAATACCGCCGACACCGGAAGTCGGACGAGGCACTCCGTATGCCACCGCTCCGTGAGGCCGGGCGGGTCTAACTCGGCGTCAGTCAGCCGATAGTCCATCGCCTCGAGTCCTGTGGTGCTGGCCAAGCCCAGCCAAGTAGCCTGGATCGGCGCCGGCTTCCGCGCGAACACCAGCAATCGATGCATCGCACTGTGATTGGAGAGGTCGACTAGAATGTCGATCGCGTCTTCGCGCACTAGGTCGGCTGCTTCCGCATCGGAGAGCCGGGCGAATTCCCTCCATCCCGCGGTGTGCGTCCGGAGCGTATTCGTCACGGAATCCGCCCCGACCGAATTGGAATAGCAGTATATCTGAAACTGGGTCGGGTCATGATTCGCGAGGATGGGCAAGAGGGCCGTTGCCACTGCGTGGGAGCGCAAGTCGCCGGAGACATAGCCCACCCGAAGCGGCCGGTCCACGACGCGGATGTTCAGATGCGTCGGCCACGTGGGGCGCAACGGCGCACCGAAGCGATGGTCGAATTCGCGCACCATCTCGAATTGCCGTGCCGGTGGATAGAGCGGCGAATAGCTCATGGTGAGCAACAGGTTGCTGAACAACGGTACGCTCGTGGGGTCGAGTTCAAGCGTCTTCAACATGATCTCGATTGCTTCCTCCACGCGACCCTGCGCCACGAGAACCGTGGCCAAATTTGTGCGGGCCGGAACACAGAGCGGATCAACCCCAACCGCTCGGACCAGCATCACGAGCGCATCGGTCAATCGCCCCACGTGCTTATAGGCCGCGCCGAGATCAGTGAGTGTTGGAAGGTGCTGGGGATGCTGCACCAACACCGCTTCGAAACAGCAAATCGCGTCTTCCGCCGCCCCGAGGGCATAGAGCGCGCTTCCGAGGCCCCAACCCGCTTCGACCAGGTCGGGCGTCTGCCGCAGTGCTTTCTGGTACCACTCAATCGCTCGCCCCAGCTGACCCTGCACGCGGTATGTATTGCCCAAATTCTTGCACACGCGAGGGTCATCAGGACTGACCTTGAGCGCGCGCGTGTAGGAGGCAATTGCATCCTCCCAATGCTGCTGAGCGAACTGAGCATTCCCGAGGTTGTTCCTCGTCTCGGCATCACGGGGAACGAGGCGAAGCGCTTGCTCGAGGCAGCGCTCCGCCTCCGCGGGCTCCTTGAGGTCGAGGAGGACGACACCGAGATGATTCCACGCCATGGCGTAGCCTGGCCGCACGGCGATGGCCCGTCGGAACGCCTCAATCGCTTCGTCTTTCCGCCCGACCTTCGCCAGAGCCGTCCCCAGATTGTTCAGCGCTTCCGGCAAGGTCGGGTTGAGACTCGTGGCGAGGGAGAGCAACTCGATCGCACTCTCGACTCGTTCCGTTTGTAGAGCGAGGGCACCCATCAACTGGAGCGCTTCGGTGTGGTCGGGAGATTGTCGGAGAATCTGCTCATACAGACGCTCCGCATCAGTGAATTGCCCAGCGTGATGGTGCGCGCGCGCCTTCGCCAATATCTGCTTTGGGCTCGAGCCTTTTGCGTCCTTACGGCCGCAACACGCCTTTGACCGGCGGCCGCTCCCGCAGGAGCACGCAGCATTTCGAACCCCAGCTGACGTCGGCGGCAATTCCGATCTCCTTCGGGGTGGCGGGAGGAACGTGGGCGCGATTGATCGCCACCGTGAAAAGCAAGTCCCGGACCTGACGTCTGCGGGACACTGGACGGGACCAAAACCAGGACCGCTATGATACCATTACCCATTGTGGGTTAAGTAGTTACCAAGTTTTTCAACATGTCATTTTCAAGGTGCAGGCAGGCCCCAGGGCAGGAAAACCAGACCTCGGGGTGAGAGGAAGAGTTTGCCGGGCGGGGACAGGGTTTCCGCCCGGTTTCGCCTTCAGTTCGAATGCACAGTGCCGATACCAGGAGGAGCCCACCGAACCGCTGCGGCCCCGAGGAGGAATGTCACGTGAAGCGCAAGCCAAGCCAGCGCTACCAGGAAATGGACATCCTGACGATGTCCCCACCGCGCCGGGTCGTGTTCTTGTACGCGATGGCTCACACGAACCTCCGGAAAGCCGAACGGCATCTTGGTGCCGGCGAAATCGCGGAGCAGTGCAGTTGCTTGCTCACCGCACAGGATGTCCTCATGGAGTTGTTGACATCGCTGGACCGCGAAACCGGCGGGCAACTCGCGCAGAACCTGGCGGCGTTGTACGTGTTCCTGATCAACGAATTAGCGGCGATCAACACCCAGCCGAACGGGAAGCGCCTCGCGCGCATAACGGGCATGGTCGCCGAGTTGCACGAGGCATGGGCCCAGGCCGCCGAGCTCGTTCTCTCGGGCGAACCCGTTGGAGCGATGGCATGACAGCCATCGATCTTGACGAGGACACGTTTGCCCGAGAGATGCTCGTCTTGGCGACTTTGCGGGATCGATTCACGGATTTCGGACGAATGCTGGATGCGCAGTGGGCGGCGCTCAACGCCCAAGAGCTGACGCTCCTCGAACGTTTGAGCGAGGAGTCAGACGAAATTGTGGTGGACCTCCTCCGGATGCAGGCTGGAATGGCCGCATCCCATGTGCGCATCGCGACGGCCGGGGGCCCGAGAGCGGATGCCTTGCGCGAAGGGGTCCTGGCGATTCAAACGAAGGCGGGCTCGGCCCAGATGGCCACCAAGATGCTGACCGACCGCCTTCTCACGCACCATGCGCGAACGGCTCGGGAGCTCGTGCGTTTGGAACATCCGGGCTCCGTGCTGACCGCACCGTGGCAAGGCCCGCATCATCACATCCCGCGAGTGGACATCCAGGGATGAAACACATCATCGCGGGTCTTCCGCCGGTACCATACGGCTGCGGAGCGGGACCGCTTCCCGAGCCAGTACCGGCTCTAGCGGAGACCGATACCGCCGTCTCCCTGCCCCGGCTCTCACCCACGCAACTGGGCGATGCCCAGCGCGTGATGCGGCAATTGCAGGCCACGCTCGGGGAGTCCTTCTGACGTGGGGACCCGGGGCCAAGGCGGCGATCTCGACGATGATCGGTTTTTCCGAGCGGTGGCGGCGGTCGCCATTCTCCGCGAGCACTACCGACGCTACCTGTCCCTGATCGAGGCGCAGGAAGCGGCGACCCGGCCGGAGGATTTCGGCCGGCTGCTGGCCCTCGCGGACCAGGTGGATGGTGTGTTGGCGGAGCTCGACCGGGCGGCCACGGTCAGTACCGAGCTCGCGCGGGTGTTTCCGACCCTTTTGGGCCCGGGACCGCGGGTCACCGCAATCCGGGACATGGTGACCCGGTTGGGGGCGGAGAGCGCCCTGATCCAGGCCCAAGTGGCAGCGATGGCCCCGGGCGGGCCACCCGCCGGGCTCTAAAGTTGGGTTCCGCCAGGCCGATACTGACTGATGTACACCTTGGAGGAGGGTCGGATGTCGGTCGAGGCCGTTGGACTTCGCGCAGTACCACCCGGGCTCGCGCCCGAGGTCAACGCATCCTCGTCCGCGCCAGGCAACCCACCCCCCGCCCCGACCTACGCCTCCGGCGACCGGGTGGAAATCTCGTCCGTCGCCCGCGGGCTGATGAGAGGCAGGCAGGTGGGGCAGCCGGCCCCGGACGTGAAACTGCATCTGTCTCCGGCGGAGCTCCGAGCGATCATGTCGGGCGAGCGCTGAGGGAATTCATCCCCAGCGCAGGGCGGAACTGAGTTACGTAAGGAGTAGAATGTCGATCGAACCAACGAAGCCCACGGGTATTCCCGGCTCTCCGGATGCTGCGCGGCTTCAGCAGCCCCAGGGCGCCCAGCTGCCCAAAGCTCCGGCGGCAAACCGGTCGGCCGCAGAATCCGGCGGCCGGGTGGACAGCGCGGAGTTTTCGCCGGCCGCCCGGGCGCTCTCCGAACAGGTCGGCCCGCAGCGGAGCTCCGCCTCCGGCCTGAGTCCGGCACGGCTGAAGCAGCTCCTGCAGCGTCTTCTGAGTGGCTTCTATGATCGCCCCGAGGTGCAGCGCACGATCGCGCAGCGCGTGTCGAAGGACCCTGACCTTCACGCAACGGAGTAAGGCATCATGAAGTGCTTGGCGGTCGACGACTCGGCAACCATGCGGCGCATCGTCGTGAACGCATTGAAAAGCATCGGCCACCTCGAGGTGATCGAGGCGTCGGACGGAAGCGATGCGCTCGCGAAGTGTGATGGGAGCATCGACCTCATCATCACCGATTGGAACATGCCGGTCATGGGCGGCCTGGAACTCGTGAAGCAGGTGCGAGCCAACCCGGCGACGGCGAAAATCCCGGTCATGATGGTCACCACGCGGAGCGTGAAGGAAGACATCATGCAAGCGGTGGAGGCGGGCGTCAGCGGGTACATCCTCAAGCCATTTACCCCGCAGGTGTTGAAGGAAAAGATCGATCAGATCATGGCCGCGGCCTCCGGCGCAACCTAAGGACCTCAATGGCCACGACCCCGGTGGATATCCGCACGTTGGCGTCCGAGATGGACACGACGATGTCGCTCGTGCACGCGTTGGTGCGTGAAGTCCAGAGCGGTGACCCTAACGATCCGGCCCGGGCGAACATGGTCCAGATCGCCTACCAGATCAGCCGACGGCCGGACTTGACGGGGTTACCGTCGATCCTCCTCCGCGCCTACTCCGAGATCATGGAAGCTCTGGGCGGAATTCGTCTGAGCCGCGAAACCATTCGCAGCTTTGCGCTCGACCGGCTGCACAACTCGCAAAACAAGTTGAGCGAGGTGACCTCCGTGACCGAGTCCGCCACCCTGGAGCTCATGGACGGATTGGAGCGAGCGATCTCACTCATTGACCGGATCGAAGCCGGGGTGGAGCCCACCAACGGAACCACCGGGCTCGCGGCGGTTCCCGACGGATTCGGGAATCTCCGCGCCGAATTGAATCAGCTCTTCCATCATCTTCAGTTTCAGGACATCACCGCCCAGCAGCTGCAGGGAGTCACAGCGTTGCTTGGGGACATCGAACGCCGGATTCAGGCCGTTGCGATGATCTTCGACCACACCTCGGCTGGGCAGCCCGAGCCGGAGCTTCTCTCCGACGCGGCGACGGACAGCCAAGGACTGAGCTTCAATCCCGATGCGACACTTCGTGCGCACAATGAGCGCCAGGCCCTCATCGACCAAGCCTTCGGCGCAGCGGTACCCGAGCCCAAGATCGCGGAAACCGAATGGACGGAGGTGGCCCAATGAAACCGAACCTCGCGTTCTCCGGCGCGGCCTACCCCGGCCTCCCGACCCGAGTGCTGCTCGTGGATGACGAGCCGCTCATTTGCCGCAGTCTTGGCCGGTGCTTGGAGCGATCCGGATTTATCGTCTCGACCGCGCTCTCGGCAACCGCCGCGATGGAAACTCTGCGTTCCGCGGATTTCGATGTGGTGATTACCGACCTACGGATGCCCGGGATGCGAGGCGAGGAGCTCTACCGTCACATTTGCGCTGAATTTCCCAAATTGAACCGTCGCGTCATCTTCACCAGCGGCGATCTGACGACCGCCGAGGCGGCGCATACGCTCGCGCGCACCCAGTGTCCCGGGTTCCAGAAGCCGTTCGATCTCAGTGCATTCATTCAGGGAATCGACACGGTTTACCCCCGGGACGTAGCAAGCCCGGCGTTCCAACACTCGGGGGCCTAGCGACACGTCACGGAGTCAAGCCCGCCTCGTACGTTCCGACAAACTCCAGGAACCTGGAAGCCTCGACCATATCCTTGGCCACAAAGCGAATGGCGTGGGACGAGGTCCGTTGCACATTCGGGAGGTAAGCCATCATCTCCGCCGGCCGATAATTCTTGAACGTCAGATCTACGCGCACCGGGCCTTTGAGGATGTATGGCTTAAATGAGCCTAGCCGGCCCATGGCTGCCTTGACCTTTTGTCGGATGAGTGCCTGCCCCGCCTCTGGCGTCATCGTCGCTGCCGAGTGGAAACTGATCGCCCGTTTGACAATGGCCCCTTCGACATCACCAATGGCCTTCTGTAGTTCGCCCACCGCCGCGTTGTCTCCCGAGATCATGATCACCGGCACGCCGAAGTGGCCGGCAATCGCCGCATTGAACACGGATTCAGGAACCGGCATGCCATTCAACGCCACCTCGGCATAGCTGGCGCTGGACATGGTGTGGGCGCGAACCCCCTCGACATTGGAAGTAGAGGCATGGTAGCCGATGAAAATCACCGCAGCGGTGGTCGAGTCCACTCCCTGCACCATCATCAGCGGCCGGGGCCACGACCGGATGATCGTCACGTCGGCCGGAAACCGGTTGATCAGCAGATTCTGTCCGTTGCCATGGGAATCGGCCACGACGATCTCCGTGGCGCCGGCCTCTTTTGCGGCCTGGACCGCGGCAAGCGCGTCACCGGTCATCCACTCGCGAGCGCGATCATACTCGAAGCCCGATGGTGCCAGTTGTTCTGAGCTCACCACACCCGTGATTCCTTCCATATCAACGGAGATGAGCACCTTGAGGGGACGCTGAGCCGCCGCCGGTGTGATGAGGACGAAGGAGGCTAGGAGCCCTAACAGGGCGCGATATCGTGGTTGCATTTCAATTTCCTTGTTCAGAAACATGGACGATTAGGACCCCTGGTCGAGTCGGAGAATGGTTTGAAGCAATACGTTCGCGCCGTTGGTGACATCGCCAGGCCGGGTGAACTCTTTGGGCGAGTGACTGATCCCGCCCACCGAAGGAACGAAAATCATCGCCATCGGGGCGATGCGGGAAATATCCTGCGCATCGTGCCCCGCGCCGCTCGGAAGCAGTTTCGTGGTCAGGCCAAGCGCGGCCGCCGCCGCACCGACGACCCCGCGAATCTTGGGGTCGGATAGGGCAGCGACATTGGTTGGACGCTCCACAATCACTAGAGTGGTTTCGTAGCGCGCCGCGATTTGTTCCGCTTCCGGCCGGATCAGCTTCCAGACTGATTCGATCTTCTCCATGGAGAGATCGCGGAGCTCGATCGTAAAGGCGACCTCGCCCGGAACCACGTTTTGGGCTCCAGGCTTGACCACCATGCGGCCGACGGTTCCGACCTGCCGTCCGGGAACCGACCGCACGAGCCGGTCCACCGCCAGGACGATCTCCGATGCGGGGAGAAGCGCGTTCTTGCGTTGGTTCATCGGTGTCGTACCCGCGTGGTTCGCGAATCCGGTGATCGTCACCTCAAACGACCGGATTCCAACGATACCTTCCACCAAACCGATTTGGATCCCTTCTCGGTCGAGCGTGCCTCCCTGCTCGATGTGAAGCTCGACATAGGCGGCGATGCCGCCCTTCTCGTGCCGGGCCTCCGCGATCTGATCCGGCTTGCCGCCCAGCCCGCGAATCTTCTCGGCCAGGGTCACGCCATCAAGGCCCGGCCGAGCCAGCTCCGCCGCGGTGATCTCTCCGATAAATGCGCGGCTCCCGGTGAGGCCGCTTTCCTCGTCGCACCAGATCACAACGTCGAGCGGGTGCCGATTACGGTAGGTCCGGTCCGCGAGCGTATGCGCGACCTCGATAGCGCCCATCGACCCCACGTCCCCGTCGTAGTTGCCACCTTCGAGCACCGAATCGATGTGCGACCCGAACAGAATAGGTCGCAGACCGGCCTCCGTTCCCTCACGCCGGCCGAGGAGATTGCCGGCCGCATCGACGCGGACCGTGAGGCCAGCATCCCGTAACCGACCCGCCGCCCACTGGTGCGCCTCGATATCGGCGGGACCAAAGCCCACCCGAGTGACGCCGCCCTGCGGATTTTTCCCGAACTGAGACAGGTCCTGCAGCAGCTGATTCACGCGCGTGCCGTTCACCCGCCATGCCTTCCAGTCGTCCTGTGGGTATCGGCCGACGGCGAACGCAGCCAGCGCGGCGGCTCCGGTCAGGGTGAACTCTCTCCGATCCATCCGCGCCTTCCGATCGGAACCGATCATCGCTTTTTCGCCTTTCGTTTGATCGGAGAGACCGACGGGGTTTCGCGCCCATCCCAATATGTATCCGCTCGCGTGTCTGTCCGCGTCACGTCGGTTCGGCTCCACGGCCTTACCCCGTAGGGTCGGTTCGTGGGCCAAATCTCATCCAGACTCTCCGCGTCATAGAGCCGTCCGGCTTTCATCACGAATTTGATGTCCGTGGTCCGGCGGATATTCTGGAGCGGATTCGAGTTCAGCACGACCAAATCGGCCAGCTTGCCGACTGCAAGTGAGCCGATATCCTGATCCAGACCCAGGAAGTGAGCGCCATCCAGACTACCCGCCTCGAGCGCCTCCATCGGGGTGAGACCCATCGCGTAGCTCCATATCTCCCAATGGGTCCCTAACCCTTGCTGTTCGCCGTGTGCTCCGACCGGAAGGTAGCCACCCTCGCGCTTGATGCTGGCTGCGTTTTGAGCGAGGATCGGGAAGATGTATTCCTCCAGCGGTTTCTTTACCATCACGTGCCGGCTCGCAATCTTCTCCCAGGGGTTCCAGCGCATCGCCTTCGGATCGCGCCAGAGATCGTTTTGGCTGAACCAGTACTCCATTGCGTTCCCGTGAGGGTAGTCGGACAGAATGAGCTGCGCGGAGTAGTGGGCTCCCGCCTTTCCAAAAAATCGAGCAAAGTCCGAATAGAACGGATGATACTGGATCGGGTGTTCCCACCCGGTCGACCCACCCATGATCAGCCCGAGCAGATAGATCGGGTCGGCGCCCTCCGAGGTGATGGTCACTCCGCGCTTTCGGGCGATATCTTCCAGCATTTCGCGTTGGACCCGAGTGCACTGCTTGTAGTCCTTGATCGAAATCGCGCCTTGTCGCGTCGCACGATCGAAGTGTTCCTCGGCGTCTTGGTAGCGGTGAATGTCACGCAGGTCGTCCGTGGGACTACAGGTGATGGCAACCCCCGTCGAGAAGGTGCGTGGGCCAATGAGGCGGCCGGCGTCGATCAATTCCCCGATGCTGAACGAGGTCTCCACGGCCGCAGACGGATCGTGAACGGTGGTGACACCGTAAGCCAGATAACTCGCCGAACTCGGACGATGCTGGGCCAGGGGGGCGAGACCATCGCCATCCTCACTCTGGTGGGCGTGGACGTCAACCAATCCCGGAATCACCGTTTTCCCGTCCACGGCGATGACATGACTGGCCCGGGCGATGCTACAGGTGCCGAGGCAGGTGATGCGGCCCGCCGTGACGACGATCGTGCCGCGCTCAATGACCTTGCGATGATCCAGAGTGACAAGGCGCGCACCGGTGAGGGCGATGGTCTCCGGTGGGACATCTTTGGGAATCGTCAGGTGAATATCGAGCGAATCCGCCTTTCCAGACTGGACGTCATAGGCGATATACCGATTGGCGCTGACCGTTTCGACGGTGCTAAGGTTCCTCCAGCGCGGAAACTGGCCCCCTTCCCGCGTGAGCCGCTGCATGGTCGGATCGGCGCTCTCGACATCGATTTTCACGTCGTTGCCGGTTGGGGGCACCGGCGGGAACGGCATCACATACACATCCTGTTTCGCCTCGATGGCAAGCCAACGCCCATCGGGTGATGGCACTGCATCATTCGGCGGACTCGCGAACGTGGCGTGTTTTTTTCGATCGCTTCCATCGGCGGCGAAGGACAGGAGGTCGGATCCGGCCAGCAGGTATACCCGCCCATTCGCGCCAACACCGCTCCGACCCAGCGCTCCAGGTGCGGTGATCGCTTGCCCGATTCCACCCGCGGCCGGGAGCCGAACCAGTTGCCACCCTGGGGCTCCGGGCTGATAACTCATTTCCGCAGCCCAACGGTTGGTTACGACGGATTGCCCATCCGGACTCCACGCTGGATAGAAGTATCGCCCCGCATCATGTGCCAGGCGTTCCGGGCTCCCACCGCTCGCGGCGACTTTCCAGAGTTGCCCGCCTTCGGTGTCGCTCCAGGTCGTGTACGCGATCCAGTTTCCGTCCGGCGACCAGGTGGGGGTGGATGCGAATGTGCCCGAGGACCACGGAATCAGAGGCCTCGGAACGCCGGACGGCAGGTCCACGGTCCACAGTTGACCAACCGATTCAAACACGAGCCGCCTGCCGTCAGGCGAAGAGGTCGGCCAACGGAGAAATCGGGAGTCGAAGGCCCGATCGGAAATTCGATGCTTGCCCTGGGCCATCTCGGCGATGGTCCGGTGGACTCGGGCATGGAACGGAATCGTCTCGACTCTTCCGGTCTCGATCCACAGCCGACGCAGCTTTCCACCCTGACTCAAAACGATGGACCGCCCATCCTTCGCCCAACTGTATCCCGGGAGCACGCGGTGATCCCAGGCGGGATGGAGTTCCATTGCGTCGCTGGTAATCGGATCCATGACGACGCGATCGGCCCCGGTTTGGAGGTCGCGAAGCCAGAGGGCCGTTCTGCCGAGATAGGCTTGCCCGCCCACAGAGGTTTTGCCGCCCGGCATTTTCCGGGCGAAGGCCAGCCAATGGCCGTCCGGAGACACCTCGGGCGCCACTTCCCCTAAACGAGACGGGTACGCTGGGCGGCCGCAGCAACTCAAGAACACGTTCTTGGACTCCGTGATATCATCGACGTGTCCGGTTTCCATCTCGACCCGTTTGATGTGTCGGTCGACTCCCGCAAATAACGATGAGTGGAAGTAGACGTATCGGCCGTCAGGCGACATGGACGGCCATTGCAGACGGTCATTGCCAGACCAGAACCCTGCTCGCGCCGGCACGGAGCTCCCGGAGGCCTCCAGCTGAACCACGGGCAGGCCCGCTCCGCCTTGCCGCGGGAATTTCCAGATCAGTTCGGTGGTTCGATAGAAGCCCGTAACGGTGGGGAGGCGGAGGGTGGCGAGAATCCACTGCCCATCCGGCGACCAGGCGGGCTCCACGACGCGAGCATTGAGATCGACGTGAATGGGCCTAGGGGCGGAGCCGTTGGCATTCATGATCCACAAATTGTCCTGCCCGCCACGGTCCGAAATGAAAGCGATCGATTGCCCGTCGGGAGAGTACCGCGGATGATAGTTCACGGCGATACCGCTCGTCTCGGTGAGGTTTTCCGCTTCCCCGCCGATGCTTGGCACGCGATAGATATTGGCCAGAAGATCAAAAACGATCCACTTGCCGTCCGGGGAGATATCCAGCGACATCCACGTCCCTTCCGTCGTGGTGAAATCGATCTCCCGAGTCTTCCCCCGCGGTTGGCTGACGTCCCACACCGGGTCGGTCTGCGCGACGATGTCGTGCGGGCAAGGAGCATAGGCCGTGAGAACGGTCAGCGGGACTAGGACCATGCGACGCATGAAAGCCTCACCGCAAAATGTTCCATGACATGAACCATCCGGACGAACACGACTGCTAGAACCGCGGAACATCCAGCGTGCGTTCCGAGACGATGTGCCCTTCGAGCTGAGACTTTTCGAAATAGACGGGCTTGAGCTTGTGTTCACTCGAAAGTTTGGTTTGATCGACAAAGTGCGGTGAGGTCGGGCGTTCGCTTTGCCCGAAGTTGTGCAGGGTGAAGGATTGGATGGGTGTGGTGAATATGGCGAGCCGCAGTAGGCGCGACCCCAGGAACACCCAACGGTGTCCTGCAGAGTCGGGATTCCCCGCGGTAAACGCGCGCAGGGTCATTACACAACGGCGCTCGAAAGACGCGAGGCCTTCGCACCGGGCCAGGTCAGGCGGCGCGAGCGAAATGCCGCCAATCGGAAATGAGTGCCCCCCGCGCCCGATCCGGAACACTTCACCCAGCGCGAGGTCGGTCGTCCGGTAGGCCGCATGCATCGCCGTGATGGAGGAGTCAAGCGCCGCCAGAAGCGTTCGAGCAACCTCGGCAGGCAACGGCTGGTTCTGGGGGGCATCGAAGATCGCCGAGTCGAGCGCTGCGGTCTCCTGAGGACGGAGCGCATCTCGCCAGTACCACCAATTGAGTGCGGCCATTGACTCCGCCCGCGCCTGTCCGTCAAACCGTAGGAGGCGGTCGGCCACTCGACGAAACTCCGGCGGCCGTGCGACCACTGCCGAACGTTCCTGTCGGAGCGCGCGCGCCAGAGCAGCTTTCCAGAGATCAACCTCGATCCATTGTTCGTCGAGCGCGAGGTCGACGGCATCGTGGACCGTGAAATGATACGCCTTGGATAAGACGTCCACGGCGCGGCGCGCCCGGGAGTTGACCCGACCAGGCACATCATTGAACACATCGGTGGGGTAGCGGTCCTTGGTCAGCGGGCTCCCCTCCATCATCCGATCCGGTGAGATGTTGTTGTTCTGCATGTACCCCTGCTCCGGGTTCTGGATTTGGACCAGGTCTTCGAGGGGGTGAATGCCAAGCCAGGCCGTGCGTGAGGTGTTTCCGGGCACGGGACGAGTCCAATTGAACCCGTCCGGCCGCTTGGGCGCTCGGCCGGCCCGCACGTAGTAACTCCCGCCCGCGGCGTCGCCCGCCATGATATTTTGGGGAAACATGCCCAACAGCTTCATCGCCTCACGCACTTCTCCCACACTGTGCGCAAGATTCATTCGATACACTTCTTCATCGAACACCCCGGCGGTATGCATGTACGGCGTGCTCACGACGTACGCCTTCCCGGGCACCCGGGCGACAACCGGCGAAAGCACGCCGTTGTGCATCGTGTATTCGAAAGTGCGGATAACCGGCGGGGCATCTTTGAGCTGAATCGTATCGGTACGGACCTTCATCTCCTCCGGCTTCCCGTCAAAGAGATATTTCCGCGGGTTATTCGCATCGAGGTCCACTTCATAGCAGTCGGAAACATCGGGCGCGCCGGTGGTCATCCCCCAGGAGACATACCGGGTATGGACCAGGAGAGGCATGGCGCCCATGGCGTACCCGGCGTTTTCGAGCGAGCCGGCGTGCATGCGAAATTCGTAGACGAAGCTACCGTCCACTCCGCCGTGCGGATCGCTCAACACGATGGAGGCTTGATCGGCGGTGCGCCACGGTGCCAACACCCATTCGTTGGACGCGGCCTGGCGGCGGTCGGTGATCGACGCCGTAAGGTGGGCCGACAACTTGATCCCGCCGGCCTGACAGTCGCGGAGACCATCCCCAGCCTGGTAGCCCAACCAAAGCACCGCGCGGGAGACTGCGACGGGATCCCAGGGTTGCACGTGTGGCGCCCACGACGGTACTTCGGTCGGATGCTCCGTCATATATTGCTGCAATCCGGCGGCATACGCGCGATAATTCTGCTGCAACGCCGCACTCATGCGGGAGAATCCAGCCCGGGCCTCTTCGGCGTGCATCCATTGGCGCGCGGCCGCGTCGGATTCGAGGGCGTCTTTGCCTACGGCGCGGGCCAGCTCACCGCGCGCGATCAAGAACAGGCGCAGGATGCTCTCGAGCTGGTCCTCTGCCTGGGCGTAGCCCAGCCCGTAGAATCCCGCGGATTCAGTGGCGGCATATATGTGGGGCACACCCCAATCGTCGCGGTAAATTGTCGCTTGACCAACGAGCGGTGGGTTCACTCGGGTGGGACTCGAGGCGGTCGGGCCTGGGAGCCAGAGCGCGACGGCTAGGGCGGTGAGCACCAGACCTTCTCGCATCGGTCGGAGCCGTCCCCTTATCCACCAGCGCATGGGTCTCAGCTCGCCGTTTCAGTAACGGCGATCCGAAAGGCCGCGATGGCCTCATCGATCTCTGTCGCCGTCGTGACGGTCGACACCGCGATCAAGC
>JANYKV010000171.1 GCA_025358055.1 Gemmatimonadota bacterium | reverse complement strand
TCAGACACGTCGCGCTGCCGTCGGTAGGCGATTGATATTCGCCACCTCGCGGAGCCGATCCTCGGGAGACAGTCGCCGAATGCGCGGCATGTCATCCAGCAGTTGGGGGTCGAGCACCGGTTTCGGCCGGAGGGTGACTTCCAACTCGAATCCGGCGGCAGCGAGCAGACGCTCGAGCGTGGTTGTGGCGGGGCTCGTCGTTCCCAATTCGATTCTGGCCACGACGGATTGGGTAGTTCCGGCGCGACGGGCTAGGCCCAGCTGCGTCATCCCTGCAAGCGTCCGTGCCTCACGTAAAACATTTGCTAGTAATGGTTTATGATTCATATACAATGATATCTAATAAGCTATCAGACCGCAACGGCCTCAGACGATAGTCACCGCCGGTCACTGTGGCGCCCCCGAGCTCGCTGGAGCCGGTCGAGGCCGCGTAGGAGGCGCCGGGTCACTCGTTCGCCATCACGGCATACTCGGTCGAGTGCAGCAGGCGGTCGTCCGCCGTCACCAGGACGAGGCCGAGTACCTTCGCGGTAGCTGCGAGAAAGCGGTCCGCCGGATCCTGATGGGGCAACTTCAGCTGACGACTCATCACCGCGATGTCGTGCGTCAGCGGCGCCTCTCGGCGCGGAACCGCCCGGACCATCTGGTGGATCCACTCCTTGGGGGCGGTACTGACGGACAGTCGCCCGCGTTCCACCAGCACCAGCGCTTCCCACACACTGATCGGTGACAGCCAGAGCTCATTGTCTGGCGACTGTAGCGCCGTGCGGACGGCGGGTGCGAGCCGCTCGGGCTCGAGGAGTCCCCAGAGCCAGATATGCGTGTCGAGCAATAGCTTCACGAGCCTAACGACTCCCATTCGCCCGACGCGCTGGCAGGCGCCACGAGATCGCCGACAATGGTGGCGGTACCGCGCATGGAGCCGAGCCACCCGTCACCCACGCTCGCGATCGTCGGCGGGATGACTTCGGCAATCGGCTCGCCTCGGCGAGTGATGATCACGGGCATACCGGTCCGGCGCACCCGCTCGAGTACCGCGAGGCAGGTGGCCTTGAATTCCGAAATGGCAATGGTTTCGATGGGCTTCTGTAGCATGAAATAGTGTACCATGGTCAACAACTATAGTCAACTACGTCGTTCGGTCCTAGCGATGATGCATGGTTTTCCGCGGGCGAGCTTGGAGTCAGCGCCCGGGCGTGGTCTCCATGTCATACACCACTTTGCCAGAGACAATCGTGTAGGCCACCTTCGCATTCTGGAGCCGAGCCATCGGCACGGTAAAGAGATTCTGGGTAAGCACTACTAAATTCGCCACTTGCCCCACTGCGATGGAACCCTTGATCCGCTCGGCGCGCTCCGCAAAGGCGGACCCGTGCGTATACGCGGCGATGGCGGCCGCGCGGGTCAGCGCCTCATCCGGATTGTCCGGATGAACCGACGCGAGCATGATGTTGAGGAGGGGGTCGAGGGCACCGTCCGACCCGAACGCCACGGGAATGCCCGCCTCCACCAAGGATTTCAGCGGTTGAAATTCCTTGAGGCGGGTACTGCCATAGCGGGCGGCAGCGAGTTCGCCGAGCGCGAGGTGGGTTGGGTTCTGCACGACTACAATCCCCAACCGTTTGATGGGGGCGATAAGGTCTGCGGCAACTCCGTCCCCATGCTCGATCCTGACGCGGAGTCGTTGCCAGGTGGAATCGGCTGCCAGCGAGCGCATGAGCGACAGTAGCAGGCTAATCGTGCTATCACCGACGGCGTGGAAGATCGCTTGGTCGCCCGTGGCCAGGGTCTCTTGGAGGATTTTCCGAATCGTGTCCGGAGGAAAATTGAGCCGCCCGTACCACCCGGGCCGGTCGGCATAGGGACGGCGGAGCAGCGCGCCCCGTTCGATCGGCGTGCCGTCGAGAATGTATTTGGTGCCCGCAATCGTGACGCCCTCCGGCAACGGCCCTTTCACCGGCCGCATCCATTCACCCGATCGCCCGGACGCAGTCGTCATCGGAAACCGGATGACGTGCACATCGACCGGCAACCGCCCCGTGCGACTGGCCGCGCTCGCCCGGCGCAACAAACTCACCGTTTGATCCGGGTCCAGGCCCATCAATTGGATGGTCGTGATACCGAAGCGTGCCAATCCGGCCGCATAGTCAAGGAAGTCCTCGATTTGGGCCGAGTCGGGACGCAACCGAGCAAACCGAGGGGCTAGGCGGTACAAAGCATACTCGTGCACTAGCCCACTGAGTCGTCCCCCGCCGCGTTCCTGGAAACCACCCATCGGGTCGGGCTCGTCGTCCCGCACACTGAGAGCCTTAAGGGCGAGCGAATTGAAGATGGCGCCATGCCCGGTCCACGCCGTCAGCGACACCGGGTGCCTGGGCGCCGCGGCGTCCAGCGCGTCGCGGCGGAGCGCGCTGCTGGCCAGCGCGGCCTCCCCGATGCTCGTCTGAATCCACTCGCCGGGTGGCGTCCTTGCGGCAAGGGCCCGCACACTATCCAATACGATGAGCGGATTCGGGTCCGGGGTGGGCGAATGCGAGGTGAGAAAGGTGACGCCGTCCGGCTCGATGAGGAAATGCGCATGCGCGTCGTTCCAGCCGGGAAGCACCAACCGGCCTTGGAGCTGGATCGTGGTGGCCGTGCCGGCGAGCGTGAGCACCTGATTGCTGGTTCCGATCGCGATGATCCGGCCCCCGCTAATCGCCACGGCCTCCGCGAACGGTTTCTTTCCTTCGCCGGTGTACACTTGCCCGCCGTAAAGTACGAGAACCGCCGGATGCTCTCGGGAGCACCCCGCACTCACTAGCAGTAACAGGCCAAGCCGCCCAAGCGAATTCAAAACGCGCTCGGAGTCGACGACCTTCTTGCAAAGACGAGACCGCGCACCCGCCCTCCGGTCACGGCGAAACTCGTCACTTTGGCACCGACCCGCGTGAACCGGAGCGTCCCGAGCGGTCCCACTACAAACCCATCGACGAACACCGGTTGGAGCGGCATGTCCGGGTGCTTACGGGTTCGGAGCACCAGATTCGAGTCAAGTTGCACGAGACTGTACCGCGCTTCCAATTCGTCGCTATAGTAGTCACCGGCGTAGCCTTGAAGTTGGACCGCCGTCGGATGGAATGCCGGCAGTCGCTGGTACACCTGGGTTCCTTCATCGGTGATCATTCGCAACTCTTCAGCGCCCGTAGTTGACCGGACGAAATGGAACTCGTATGGAGCTTCCCGAATCATGAAGACCGAATCGTTCCGGGGAATCAACGCAACTCCGAAAGCGGGGAGCAGCAGGCGCCCGCCGCTCGCCGTTACCCAGAGCACATCATCCGAGCCCACTTTCTTAAAGGCGCCGGCCCGCCGTTCCACCTGAGCCTGTGTCAGGGTAACGGACGCAGGAACGGCGGGCACCGGCTCCAGTTTCTCCAGCACGATATCGGCCACCGCGCGGGTCAAGGCTCCTGGGCCGGCGTTCGCCATGTTGCAGAGCGCCGCAATGGCAACGCCCTGTTGCGGAAACCGGATCACGTCGGCCCGGTAACCCGCGTCGGCCCCGCCGTGACCGACGTAGGCTGCGCCCCGATAGGTACCCATGCTGAGTCCGAAGCCATAGTTCGTGGGCCGTTTGTTGTTGAGCACCGCCGAGGTCGTCGCCTCTTTCAGGAGGGCCAGTCCGCCGATTTTGCCGTCCGCGAAGTTCTGCTCCCATTTCAGGAGATCACCCACCGTGGTGAACAGGCTCGTCGCGCCATAGGTATCGAAGACGGGAATGCTGATCTTCCAACCGCCCCCATCGCGAGGCTCGTACGCCGAGGTGCGATTGCGGACGATCATCGTGTGGTCGTCGTGGAAATGGGTCGAGGTCATGCCCAACGGCCGGAAGATCCGCTCATCGGCAAATTCACGGAGGGATTTTCCACTCACGCGCTTTACGATTACGGCGAGGAGGGTGTATCCCGTATTGCTGTAGAGATACTCATCACCCGGATTGAAATTGAGCCCCTTTTGCCGAGCCACGATCTTGAGGACATCGTCCTCGGTGATAAGGTCTTCGGAGAAACGCCAGCCGGCCAGCCCGAGGAGTTCCCATTGATCACGGAGTCCGCTCACATGATACATCAGCTGACGGATCGTGATTTTCTTCCCGTAGTCCGGAATTTCGGGGACGTATTTCCGGAAGTCATCATCGACCGAGAGCTTCCCATCCTGGCCCAACAACGCCACCGAGAATGCGGTGAATTGTTTCGAGATGGATGCCACATGGAAAATCGAGGCGGGCGTGATGGCCAAATCGTATTGCAGATCGGACATTCCGTACCCCCTGCTGTAGATCATCGCCCCGTCTTTGGTGAGGCCGAGTGCGCATCCGGGGCTCGTGGTGTGGTCCCAAGCGGCAAAAACCTGATCGATCTTTTTCGCCGTGGAATCAGGCAGCGCGGAAGCTTGCGCCCCAATCTGGCCCTGGCCTAAAACCATGACAGCCAGAGCATTTAGGACCACCAATACACGAGTCATACCACGCATGGAACCACTCCCTGAAGAGGATATCGAACCGTGTCATCCCACCGGTGGACGACCTCCACCGGCATTTTACCCTTTTGTAACCCTGCTCCAACGCCACAGCAACCGGCGGACCCGACCTTGGTTGAGGGGGCGTACCTCAACCGGAGGCCATATGTTCGACCGACTCATTGAATCGCGACCGCATCGACGCCACGGCTGGAATCATACCCTGCTCTCGGCGGCAACTCACGCAGGCTTCTTGGCGGTGGTAGTACACGCGTCGGCTCAACCAGCGGTCACACCGGAACGGCGGGAAGCGCCCATTTTCCTTCCGCCCGGCCAACCACCAATTCCGGAGCGTCACACGGAACTGCGGCATCCGGTTGTCTCAGTGGTGCCCGAGGCGCCCATCGTGGACACCGGCCCAATCGAAGTTCTCTTTCCCGTGGACATCCCACCAGTCATCCCGAAGGAAGGAAACGACCCCGGTCGGATCGGTTCCGCACCAGTGGGGCCACTAAACCCCGGTCCCTCTACTCTGACCCCCGCGGGTACAACTGGAGAGACGTTTCTCGAGGAACAGGTGGACGACCCCGTGGTTCTCGTTCGGGGGGTGACACCCCGCTACCCGCCGGTATGGCAACAAGCAGGGATCGAAGGCAAGGTCTACACGCTCTTTGTGGTCGACTCGCTCGGAATAGTGGAGCCGGGGTCCTTCCGTGTCGAGCAGAGTACGAATGCGGCCTTCGAAGCAAGTGCGAAGGATGCGATCTTGCGTTCCCAATTCCGCGCGGCCCGGGTGCGCGGACGCCCCGTCCGCGCCTGGGCCCGACAAGACGTTTCGTTCCGGATTGCCCAATAATCTAATGTGCTCACGGTTCGGATCGGCGCGCGGACTTCGTCGAATGCCTCTCTCGTTTTGAGAGAGGCATCTCCACTATTTGGCGCTCGGGGAATACAGCACACCATCTTTCATCACCAGCGATACCCGCCGCAACTGGCGAATATCCTTCGTCGGATCGCCCTCGACCGCGATGAGGTCGGCGGCCAGACCTTTTTTCACGGAGCCCAGCCGGTCAGCCAGATGCAACACCTGTGCGTTCACGGACGTTGCGGCCTTGAGCGCATCGAGTGGAGTCATGCCGTACTCGACGAGCATGAGGATCTCGCGCGCATCGTCGCCGTGACTGAACACCCCAACGTCGCTCCCGTTGCAGATCGTCACTCCGGCCGCAAGTGCCGCCCGGAAGCTGGCGCGTTTTTGGACGACGCTCGCGGGCTCCGGCTCGACGCCTTTCTTCCATCCTTGGTATTGCGCCATCGCGTCGTCCACCGCGAGCGTCGGGCAGAGGGCCACTCCGCGTTCGGCCATGAGTTTAAATACCTCGGGCGTCCCGTCATCGGCGTGTTCGATGGTCTCCACCCCGGCGAGAATCGCGCGCCGCATGCCCTCCGCCGACGTGGCGTGCGCGGCCACCGGCCGGCCGGCACTCTTCGCGGTCTCGACGATCGACCGCAACTCCTCGACCGAAAACGTCGGGCGGGTCTCGCCTTTTGGGCCCCAGCGGTAGTCGGCATAGACCTTCACCCAATCGGCGCCTTTGCCGATCTGACTGCGCACGACGCGCGCCACGCCTTCGACACCATCCGCTTCCTCGGCCCCCTGCGGTACCACCCACCGCGGGTCGAACCCTTTCGGACCATAGCTCCCGGTGGCCACGATCGCCCGAGTTACCACCAACATTCTCGGCCCCGGTATGATCCCCTGCTCCACCGCTTGCTTGAGTCCCACATCAGCCTGCTCCGCCCCTTCCGTCCCCAAATCCCGAATGGTCGTGAAGCCGGCGAGGAGCGTGTTCTTGAGATGCACCGTTGCCCGGGCGACCCGCACCGCCAACGGCTCGTGGAGGACCTGATCGTTCCACGAAGTTTCGTTATACGGATGGAGCAGTACGTGGGAATGCGCCTCGATGAGCCCCGGGAGCAGAGTCGCGCCGGGCAACTCCATCACGCGCGCACCGGCCGGGGCGGTGATCTCCGACGCGGGCCCCGCTTCAGCAATCGTCTGGCCGCGGACCAGCACCGACCATCCTTCATGCACCGTCACCCCGTCGAAGACCCGGGCCGGCCTGAGGAGGATGGGTTGTTGGGCAACGACAAGAGAAATCGGAATGAGGAGACCCACCAACGAGAGCGCCCGAAGAATGTGGGTGAAGGGAGTCCGATGTTTCAGGCCCGAATGCCAACTGGGGCGATCCGTGAAAGCAATCACGAGACCTGCCGAATCGGGAGCTTTCGCACCCGGCGGCCGGTGGCCGCAAAAATTGCGTTGGCGACCGCGGGCGCGATCGGTGGGACACCAGGCTCCCCGGCCCCCCCGGGTGGTTCAGTGCTCGGAACGACGTGGATTTCAATCTTGGGCATTTCATTCATACGGAGCACGGGATAGTCATGAAAATTACTCTGCACCACCGCGCCCCGTTCCAACGTGATGGCGCCATGGAGCGCGGCGCTCAGCCCGAAGACGATTCCGCCCTCGAGCTGGGCTTCGAGCGTATCGAGGTTGGCGTATTGACCGCAGTCCGCGACGCACACGACCCGGTGCACCCGTGGCTTCCAGTTCTCGACGCTCACCTCCGCCACCTCCGCCACGAAACTTCCGAACGACTCCGCGACTGCGATCCCGCGCCCCCAACCCTTCGGCAGGGGCGTGCCCCAGCCGGCCTTCTCGGCCGCGAGGTTGAGCACCGCGAGATGGCGGGGGTGATTGGTCAATAGGGACCGACGGAATTCAAGGGCGTCGCGGCCTGCCGCCACAGCGAGCTCGTCCACGAAGCCTTCCGTGACGAACGCATTTTGTGAGCTACCCACCGAGCGCCAAAAACCCAACGTCGCGGGCGCATCGGACTGGCAGAACTCCACCAGTAGGTTGGGGATTGCGTAGGGAATGTTGGCGGCTCCCTCGACCATCGAAGGATCCTTCCCCTCACGCAGGGCGCCTCGTTTGGCTAGGATCGACGGGCCGACAATACAATGGGTCCACGCGACGGCGTTGCCCTGGGGGTCGAGACCAGCTTTGAATCGGTTGAATGTGGTGGGCCGGTAGAAGTCGTGCCGCATGTCGTCCTCACGGGTCCAAACGACCTGTACCGGAGCACCGACATCTTTGGCAATCTGAACCGCTTCTTTCACATAATCCTGCTCGAGCCGGCGCCCGAACCCGCCGCCAAGGAGGGTGGTATGGACGATGACGGATTCCTTGGGAAGGCCGGTGACCTGAGCCGCCACGTTCTGGGCGGCTTGAGAGTTTTGGGTCGGAGCCCAGACTTCGCATTGGTCCGCGGTGACGTGCGCTGCACAGTTCTGCGGCTCCATCGTCGCGTGGGCGAGGTACGGAACCTGATAAATCGCCTCGACTCGCTTCGCTGCCTTTGCCAACGCGGCAGGGGCATCCCCTTCTTTCTTCCCGACCACGCCGGTCCCTGGGGTGACCTCGCGAAACTGGTCCTCTAGGTTCGAACTCGACGTCACGACGCTCGCACCCAGGTCCCACTCCGCCACCACGGCGCGGGCGCCAGTGATCGCGTTCCAGGTCGTGTCCGCCACGACCGCCACGCCGCTTTCCATGCGGAACACCTTCCGGACTCCGAGTAGAGCACTCGCTTTCGCGCCATCAAACGAAGTGAGCTTCGCGCCGAATGTTGGCGGCCGGACAACGACGGCGCGGAGCATGCCGGGGACCCGCGTGTCAAGCCCGAACCGAGCGGACCCATCGGTTTTTTCGGGGGTATCGATCCGGAGTACCCGCCGCCCGAGAAGCCGGAACTCCTTGGGATCCTTGAGGGGCGGATCGTCGGGGATCGGAAGTTTCGCTGCCTCCGCAACCAAGGCGCCGTACCGTACCGTTTTGCCCGAGCCGGGGTGGATCACCACGCCATCCTTGGTTGTCAGGCTCTCCTTCGCCACCCCGAGCTGCGCCGCCGCGGCGGCGAGAAGCATCTGCCGCGCCTGAGCTCCCGCCTTGCGAAGTGGCTTCCAGGAAGACCGCACGCTGGAACTGCCGCCGGTCCCCTGACTCCCGTATTTCGAATGGGCGAGGGCTTGTTCGATGCGGATCGTTTTCCAGTCCGCGTCCAACTCCTCAGCAATCAGCATGGGAAGCGAAGTTCGAACACCTTGTCCCATTTCGGTCTTGTGTACCCACACCGTGATTTGCCCGCTGGGGGCGATTTCGAGATACGGGCTGGGAAACCAATCATCGGTCTTCCCCGGCTCGACGTCGCGCCGGACCCCCTTCCCCGCTTGGATCGGAATTAGCAGGGTGGCGCCTACTGCTCCGGCCACCTTCACGAAATCACGCCGATTGAGTGGTGTCATGCTTCAGCCCTCCTGGGCGGCGCGGTGAATTGCCTTCCGAATCCGTTGGTAGGTGCCGCAGCGGCAGATGTTCCCCGCCATCGCGCTGTCGATCTCCCCGTCGGTCGGATGGGGGCTCTTCGCGAGCAGCGCGGCCGCGGACATCAGCTGCCCCGACTGGCAGTAGCCGCACTGCGGCACGTCCTCGGCGATCCAGGCCTTCTGAAGCGCGTGACTCCGATCGGCGGAAAGTCCCTCGATGGTAGTGATTTTCTTGCCCATGACGACCGATACGGGGAGCACGCACGAACGAGTCGCCACGCCATCGAGATGGACGGTGCAGGCACCGCACTGCGCCATTCCGCAGCCAAATTTGGTGCCGGTCATATCGAGCGAGTCACGAAGCACCCAGAGGAGTGGCGTATCGGGGGCCACATCGACCGTGCGCTTCGCCCCATTGATCGTGAGTGAGAATGCGGTCATCCGAAAGCTCCGGGAGAAGGCGGTTGATGGAATATACCGCGGGTCTCACGGCACTATCGAGTCGACCCTTCGTACGTGGGCACCAATCGAATCGGAAACTCCGATCGCCTTTTGCACCACGCGGGCTCCGGGCAATTTGGACGCTCCGATGACGCTATCCTTCTGGCGTCGAGTCAGGGAATCCCGTGACACGGCGTTCGACTCGCTCTTTCCCGCCGAGCAAGCAACCGCAAGGCCGAGGGCCACCAAATAGAACGTCTCTCGTCTTCGCATTCCGACTCCTCCAGTGATCCCTATTTCGGCTCTTCGGAAACAAACGCAACCCAATCTCCGCGTGGGCTCACCGCGATCCGGGTGATCTTCTGCAGTTCGACCGCATCAAATGTGGTGACGATCTCCCATCCCTTCCCATCCCAGCGGTGGATCGCATTCCCCTTCCCCATGATCAGCGACCCGTCACTGAGCCACGCGTAATCCTGGGAGCCTTTCAATGTTTCGACCACTTTCTTACTGGCTTTCGTGACCCGGTCGAGTTCCATGATCCACGCCGTGCTGTCCGGCATCTGCAGCACATAGCTCATGGCGTTTCGGCCGGGAATCTTGTGGATCGAGCGCCCGATGTTCTTCGCGAGCACCTCGGCGTTTCCGGACCGCGTGTCGGCGAGCTGTAGGGTTGGTGGCGCACCCAGAACGAATAGCAATACGGAATGGTCATCGGCCCAGGCCTGATAGCCGACCGGCTTGACTCGGTCCAGCACGAGCGATGGCGAGGAGCCATCAAGGTTGAAACGCCACAGCCTCTGGGTCGAGTCGCGTTCCACCCGGATCACCGAAAAGCCCTTTCGATCCGGCGTCACGGTGGCCGAGTATTCGCTCTCCGTCGTGACCGTCAGTCGGTGTGCCGAATGCGTGACCAGGTCGTATCGATAGATATCCGATTGCGCGTCTTCGCGAACCGACGTATACAGAATGCTTTTGCCATCGGGGGTGAAAGACGGCTGGTTGTCGTAGCCCGGTCGGCTCGTGATGTTGATCGCAGTGCCGAGCGCAATTTTGCCGTGTGAAAGGCTGAGCGGCGCCAGGAAAATGTCGGTCCCTGGAGGCGCCTGCGCTTCCCCACTAACCGGGAGGAGCGTCGCGACAAGGGCGGCCAACAGGCCCAGCGATCTGGGGCGGTTCATCGGGGCTCCATCGAGAGGATACTTGCTAGTCTAGTATAGAGGCTCCAAGCCAAGTGGGGTAGCACGGCGCCGCGATTGGCCATCATTTGGTGGCGGCACTATTCTCTCTCGAGGTCAAATCCGGAGGCCGGGCGCCTCGCGGACCGTCAGCCAGAACACACCGCGGTCACACTCATTCCGATGGACGGTCAGCGTAGGTTTATGGAACCGATCAGCCCCTGCCCGCAATGCGGCGCAACCTTCGCCGAGCCGGGTGTGTCCTGCGCCAGCCGGTTCGACCGGCTCCTCGCGCTCGATCATTCCCGAACGGAGCCGTGGGGAACGCGCCACGGACTCGCCTTTGCCGCGTTTACGCTGCAGCACGCGTTCGGGAAGCCCCGCGAAGCCCTTGAGCGAGCGTACGTGATGCTTTATCGCGTCTACGAATTCGGGGACGACCGGATGAAGGTGGCCGGAGCCCTTCGCGGTACGCCACCAAGTTCGCCCGCGGAATGGGGAGTTCCGCCGCTCCCTCCAGTACTGCGTGGCGAGCCGGCTTGGGGGATGACGATCGCGGATCTTGGGAGTTTCTCGGCCGACGAGTACGCCGGCTTGCTCGATTCATGGTGTAAGGCGATTCTCGACCGCCTGAGTGTTGGGAGACTCAAACGGGAGACGACATGACGGCATCCGTTGAACGCCTGGCGGGGAAAACGATTCTGGTGACTGGGGCGGCATCTGGAATCGGCGCGGCGGCGGCCCGGCTGCTGGCGTCCAATGGTGGCGCCCTCTTCTGCGCGGACCTCGACCTTGCCGGCGCCTCACGGACCGCAGCCGCAATCGTCGAGGCGGGCGGAAAAGCATGGCCCCTCCACTTGGACGTCACCCAGGAAGCAGCATGGGAACTCGCGTTGGCCGTGGTAACCGACACGGTCGGCCCCATCCACGTCCTGGTCAATTCGGCGGGTCTGGCGTTCGCGGCTCCCGTGGCCGAGATGGCGTTGTCGGATTGGCGCCGGATCCTGGCCGTGAACCTGGACGGCGTATTTCTCGGAACCAAATACGCGGTACGCGCCATGCGAGCGGCGGGAGGCAGCATTGTCAATGTCTCTTCCGCATCGGGCGTCAAGGCTGCTGCGGGCGCGAGCGCCTATTCGACCAGCAAGGCGGCGGTCTGCATGTTCACCCGAACGGTCGCGAAAGAATGCCGGGACCTGGGTTACTCAATCCGGGCTAATACGGTGTGTCCGGCCGGAGTCAAAACGCCGCTCTGGACCTCGATGCCATTTTTCCACGACCTGGTCGCCAAATTGGGCTCGGAGGAGGCGGCCTACGAGGCCGTTTCGGCATCAACCCCGGGCAGCCGGTTCGCCGAGCCCGAGGAGATCGCCGAGGTCATCCTGTTCCTTGCGTCGGATGCCTCGAGCTTCGTCACCGGCGTCGACCTGCTCGCGGACGGAGGATATACACTATAGAATTCGTCATGACTGATCGCCAGACTCGCCTCCGTACCTTGGCCGCCGCGCGTTGGCGCATCGCCCTCATTCTGACCCTCGTCATGATGGCGATCTATTTCGGATTCATCCTCCTCATCGCCTACGACAAGCCGCTCCTCGCAACCCTGGTGGCTCCGGGCCTGAGCCTGGGCGTCATCCTAGGCGCCGTGGTGATCGTGGCCTCCTGGGTCCTGACCTGGATCTACGTCCGGTGGGCAAACCGCCACTACGACCCGGCGCTCGACCAACTCCGAGACGAGCGCTGACCCCATGACCGGAGTTTTCATGTTCGGCCAGGCCGCGGCGGGGCCCACCACGTCGATCGGGCAGCCCAACGCCGTGGCGATCGCCTTCTTCTTCGGGTTCATCTCGATTACGCTAGGCATCACATTCTGGGCCGCCAGGCGCACTCGCACCACGGAGCAGTTTTATGCGGCCGGGCGCCAGGTGAGCGCGGGCCAAAACGGCATCGCGCTCGCCGGCGACTATATGAGCGCGGCGTCCTTCCTCGGGATAGCCGGGCTGGTCTCGACGACCGGCTTCGACGGATTGATTTACTCGACCGGTTGGTTGGTCGGGTGGCCGGTCGTGCTCTTCCTGATCGCGGAACCGCTCCGCAACCTCGGGAAATACACCTTCGCCGATGTCGTGGCGTACGGACACCGGCAAGGTCCGATTCGCATCGCCGCGGCGATCGGCACCCTGGCGACGGTGATTTTCTACCTGATCGCGCAAATGGTGGGGGCCGGCGGACTGATCAAACTGATGTTTGGTCTATCGTATGAAACCGCGATTGTGATCGTCGGTGCCGTGATGATCCTGTATGTTCTGTTCGGGGGCATGATCGCGACCACCTGGGTACAAATCGTGAAAGCGGTTTTGCTCCTGAGTGGAGCGGCTCTCCTCGCCCTGCTCGTCCTGGCGCGCTTCGGAATGAACCCCGCGAAATTATTTGCTGCCGCGGCGGAGAAATATGGGAGCGGGGTCTTGGCCCCGGGCAAGCTGGTTGCGAATCCGTTGGATACGATTTCCCTAGGATTGGCGCTGATGTTCGGCACGGCCGGTCTCCCCCACATCCTGATGCGGTTCTTCACCGTGCCGGACGCGAAAGCCGCACGGCAATCCGTGTTCTACGCCACCGGAATCATCGGCACGTTTTACCTGCTGACCTTCATTCTAGGATTTGGGGCCATGGTGCTCGTCGGGCCGGAAGCAATCAAGGCCATCGACAAGGGG
>JANYKV010000145.1 GCA_025358055.1 Gemmatimonadota bacterium | reverse complement strand
TGGAAGAGGATCGCTTGGACTGCCGGGATTGGAAGGGTTCCCAAGGCCCGCAGCCCTTGCTCGAGCGATCGGCCGTGGACGAACTCCATCACGAAGAAATGGAGATCGCCGACCTCGCGCACCGCGTGGATGTTGATGATGTGCGGGTGGCGAAGCTGCGCTACCGTCACCGCCTCGCGACGGAAGCGCTCCACCATCCCTTCGTTCAGAAGCAGGCCAGGCGACATGACTTTAATCGCCACCTTCCGGTTGAGCGCGAGTTCGTGGCCGAGGTAGACCGTGGCCATCCCGCCCCGCCCCAACACCCGAATGATCTCGTATTCGCCCGCCGTGGCATTCCGTAGCCGTTGGAGGATCTCAGCCCATCCGGCCTCCGACGCGCCCAGCTGGGGTTCGGATTCGACCGTTCCCTGAAACCGTCCGCAGGCCGGGCAAAACCGTTCTTTGGGGAAGAGCGGCTCGCCGCATTGTCGGCAATTCGCGGCCGGGCCGGCCGTCGAGTCGGTGAGAAAATCGACTCGAGTACTGCCTGGTGTCGGGAATGCCGATTGTGGTCCAGTCTCGTGTGGCGTTTTCGCGCCGCAGGCGGCGCAGAACCGGTCGCCTTGGAAGAGGTCTTCGCCGCATCGGTGGCAGCGAGGGTTGTCCATTTGGGGTCCTGGAAAGTTGCGGTTCAGTTTCAACATCAACCCGTGCGGGTCACTGACTCCGAAGCGGAGTCCCGTGGACGGGTCGGCCCGGTAAGATCGCGGCGAATAGGAATGCAGGTAAGGGGCGAGACGCCCTGGACACCCCGACCGCCGAGACCTACCTTCCGACGCTTCGCACCCAGCATCCCACTTGTCACCAGGTTCATTCCCGTGGGGGGAACTCCGGGGGACTCATGACTCACGCGACCAACATCTTGCCATCCTATTCAGCGCTCTTCGCGCTGTGCGCGGTCGCGGCCTGCACCGAGGGTACTACCCCACCGCTGAGTGGCATTGCTCTGTCGAATACTGTGGTGCAGCTCACGAGTGAGCCCGGCGCCCCTCCATCCGCCACGGTGGTGACCATAGTGAACGGGGGGGACGGAACGCTCCAGGATCTCACGACCACCGTCAGCTACGAGGGTCAGCCTCCGGCGCCGTGGCTCCATGTCGCGTTGGACCAGACGACGGCGACCAGGTCCGAGCCGGCCCGACTTACGATTCAGGGGATTCCGGAAGGGCTTCCGCTTGGTGCCTACGCGGCCACCGTATTGGTGAGTTCATCCTCCGCCTCAAACACTCCCTCGACCATCCGGGCGACTCTCCTCGTGCAATCGCGGTCGCCGCACCGGATGGTGATTCTCGCCAACCCGAGCGATTCGGCCCAAAACGGTCGCAAGCTTTCACCCGCACCGGTTCTCGAACTGCGCGGCTACGACGACATCCCCGTGCCGAAGGCCGGCGTCGTGGTCAGCGTGTCGATCCTTTCTGGCGGAGGAAGTCTCCAGGGAGTTGCGAGCGTAAACACGGATACTGCCGGCCGGGCGACGTTCGACAACCTCGTCTTTTCCGGTCTGATCGGCCCCAAGGTTCTCCGATTCTACGCGAAGTTCTCGGCCGCTGACCAGGATACGGCCGGTGTTGTTGGCCGGACGTTCACCCTGCTCGCAGGCCCTCCGACCCAATTCACCGCCCGGACCGACACGGTCCAGAGCAAAGCCGTCGCGGCCGCCGTTGACACCCCGCCGAGTGTCCTGGTTCAGGACCAATCACAAAATCCCGTCAGCGGGGTCGGCGTATCGTTCGTGGTTGCCGGTGGGGGAACCATCACGACCGTGCCTGGGGCGAGCGTTGTGTCTCCCGCGCCGCGAAGTGGTTCCTTCGCCCCGCCGATTCTCGTGACGACTGACAGTCGGGGTGTCGCGGAGCTAAAATCCTGGGTACTCAGCCCAATCGCAGGCCGTCAGACAGTTTCCGCAACCGTCCAGGGACTGAACAGTCCGCCGGTCGTATTTACGGCCACGGGCACTCCGGGCCCGGCCACCAATTTGATCAAGGTCTCGGGCGACAGCTTGCTCGGCATCATCTCCAAGCCGCTTCCCACACCACAGGTCGTTCAAGTAACCGATACCTACGGGAATGCGGTCTTGGGCGTCACTGTGAACTGGTCGGTGGGGGCAGGTGGCGGGTCGGTGAGCCCGGTCTCTTCGGTCACCGATTCCGGCGGACGAGCTAAGACGTTCCGGACACTCGGTCCCCAGGTTGGTACCCAAACCACCGTAGCTGCCGCCCAACTCGGTGCGAGTTCCACCACCATCAGCTTCGCCGTGGATGCTCGACTGGGCGGGCCGGCGCAAATGACGAAACTGACCGGGGACCAACAGACGTCGACCGTGAACACCACGCTTCCGCAGCAGCTCGCCGTGGC
>JANYKV010000170.1 GCA_025358055.1 Gemmatimonadota bacterium | reverse complement strand
GTTCGGGCCTATCTGGACCGACAGGTGGAGTTGGCACGCGCTCAGGGGTATGTAGAAACGCTCTTCAAGCGCCGGCGATACATCCCGGAGATCAAGGATCGCAACTTCAACGTACGCTCCTTTGGGGAACGGACCGCGCAGAATTCCCCGCTGCAAGGATCAGCTGCGGATCTCATCAAACTTGCAATGGTCCGGATTCACCGGGCCCTCCGTGCGGAGGCTCTTGCGGCTCAACTGGTCCTGCAGGTTCACGACGAACTGATTGTGGAAACCCCGGAGCTGGAGGTGTCCAAAGTCACCTCGCTCGTAAAACACCATATGGAGCAGGCGGCCGAACTCAAGGTGCCGCTCGTCGTGGATGTCGGAGTTGGCTCCAACTGGTTGGCGGCGAAGCACTGATCTACGACGAGCGACCCCGCACCCCCGGCCACCAATTCCACCGTCCCGCCAAATGCATGAACGCCGGCACGAGCACCATGCGAATGATTGTCGCATCGAGCAACACGGCCAAGGCGAGACCGAACCCGAGAAACTGCATGACCAAAACCCGCGCGAAGGCAAAGGCGCCAAACACGAGGATCATGACCATCGCGGCGGAGGTGATGACCGAGGCGGTCGCGCTCAGTCCTTCCATAGTCGCCTCCGTGTTTCGACCGGATCGATCGAAGGCCTCCTTGATCCGGCTCAGCAGAAACACCTCATAGTCCATACTCAGCCCGAATACCACCGCAAAAACCAACACGGGCACCACGACAAAAATCGCTTCGGTCGGACCGGCAATACCGAACGCGCGAACCCCAACCCCGCGCTGGAACACGAGCACGATGAGGCCGAAGGTGGCGCTCACCGAGAGTGAGTTCATGAGAATGGCCTTGATCGGAACCAGCACCGACCGGAATGCGATGGCCAACATGAGGCCCGTGGTCGCGAGGATTAAGCCGATCAGTAACGGGAATCGCTGCATCAGCACCTCTTGAAAATCCACGGCGGCTGCGATGTAGCCACCCACGGAGACCGTCGTGTTCTTGAGGCTCTTGATCTTGCCACTCCGCGCCACGGCGCGAACGTGGCGGACCACATCCATTCCCGAGGTCAGCGATGTGGTGTCCGCGAGAATCACGTCCAGGAGGGTGAGCTTGGCGTCGGTGCTCAGGTACGCGTCGAGGAACTGGGCGTGCTGGGCCCGGGCGGAATCGAGATCGCTGTAGAGCAGGGAATACCCGAGGAGGGACAAGCGGGGCTGGAGGTCCACTAGGCTTCGCACCTCGCGTACCCGCGGGTCTTTCTTGATGGAGTCGGACAAGGCGCGGAGCCCCCGGAGCATGGTGGCGCTCACTGCGGTCCCCTCTCGCGCCTCCACCAGCATTCGGATCGGCTGGATATACCCTGCGACGCCGAGGCGGGTCAGCGTCTCCACCCCGGCACCCGCTTCGGTCTGCGAGGGCCACCACGAACGTGCCGGCAACCCAATGCGAATCGAAACAAGCGGTGCGGTAAGGATGGCGATCACGATGCCACCAACGACCAACGCGCGACGAGGGTGCCGGCTGAGCGATCGGGCCCACTTTTCCCACACTTGCGGCGCGTGGTACCACGTCAGGCGTCGGGCCAGCCATCGCGGCCGGTCAATCGAGCGCCCCAGCACGGCCAAGAGGGCGGGGAGGAGGGTGATTGAAAGCAGGACGGACACTGCAACTACGATCAATCCCGCGACTCCTACGCTACGGGTCTCGACCAAGGGAGTCCACAGTAGGGCGCCAAAGCCAACGGCCACTATCAGTCCTGAGGTGATCACCGCGACTCCCGCAGTCGCCATCGTGCGTACGGCCGCTTCCTTCCGCCGGAACCCGCGCTTCAGCTCCTCCCGAAATCGAGTAACGACCAACAGCGAGTAGTCGATTCCTACGCCGAGTCCGATCATCGATGTCAGGTTGATGACGAACACAGACATTGGCAGCTTTACGGCGATCAGACCGATGACCGTGAGCGAAACCGAGATGGCGAGAAAGCCGATCACGAGGGGCAGCAAGGCGGCGACCAACGCTCCAAACGCGAGAATGAGAATGATGAGCGACAAAGGAATCAGACGCGCCTCGAGCCTTTTGCTATCATCCGCGCTCACGGCGCGGACGTCCAAGTCCAGTGGTGCCCGTCCGGTAACCTCAATCTTGTACGAGTCTCGATCCGGGAGTCGAGCCAGGGCCTCCGCGAGCGCCCGGCGAACCGGTCGTACGATCCCGCCGACGCTATCGGAATTAGGCACTTTGATCGCAGCGAGGAAGAACGTGGTCCGTTCGTCCTTGCTGAGAAACGTGGAGTCTCCGTTGGACCGGAATGAGATCACCCCCCGGATATAGGGCTTGGCGTCCAGGGTAGCTACGAGAGAGTCGAGGGTGGCGCGCGGCTGTCCGGATCGGAACGAACTGGGCCCTTGAACCGTGATGGCAAAGAAATCGCTAAATGGGCGGGGAAAGCGGTGACTCAGATAGGCATCGGCGAGAAACGCCTCTGTGGGATGGGTGCTCCCGCCCCTCAGATTGAGAAGATCCGGGGTCCTAGGCGCCCGAATCGATGCGATTACACCGAGGATGGCCCACAACCCGATGATCACCCATCGCAAATGGACCAATCCGCGTGCCAGCAGTCGCATCACCGAGCTAAGCCCTTCCCCCTAGGGGTTCTGGCACTATTTGCGCCGTTGAGTACCAAAATGTTAGGGGTGTAGGCCACCGGATGCTAGCTGCGCTAGCAACTCGCCCGGAGGTCTATCATAATGCGAGGACCTATATGACTCGATTGTTAGGGGGGATTGCGCTCCTCCTCCTTGGGTTGATTGTCCTGGACCGATTCGCTAAACGCGAACCCGCCCCAGGCATGATCGTGAGCCCGGCGGCGCTTCCGGAACGGCCGAGGATTCGCGCGGTGCGTTCTCGGGTCGTCTTGCCGGTCCAAACCGTCAGGGCCGCCGCAGGAACGCCGACGGTGGACCGTTTGGCTCGTCTTGCCACGAGACAACGTCTCGCCCGTGAAATCGGGTACACCTATCTCGACTCGCTCTTGCTCAGCAGCGACTCTATGCTCCGGCGTTGGGCGGACCGGTCGGGGCGACCAATCACGGTCGCCGTGGTGGAAGGTGGTGTCGACGAGTATTCGCCCCGGATGGCCGAGTTCGTTCGTTCCGCCCTGAACGTGTGGGAGGCGTTGCGGCTGGGCATTCGTTTCGAGCAGAGTTCTGATACGGCCTCCAGCGACATCGTGGTGCGGTGGATCGATCACTTCGACTCGGACCGCGCCGGCCAAACCGATGCCCTGTTCGGAAATGACGGGGGTATCTTTCATGCCCGGGTGACCCTGGCAGCGAAGACGAGGCGTGGGGAGCGGATTCCCGACGAAGGTCAATATGCGGTCGCGTTACATGAATTCGGGCATGCGATTGGGTTGCCTCATTCCTTTGATCCGAATGATGTCATGTTTCCCACCACGCGAACGGCGGCGCTCTCGGCCCGCGATCGGGCAAGTGCGTCCCTTCTCTATGGTTTGCAACCGGGATCGGTGCGAGATTCGGGCAATCCGTAACGCCATCGTCATCGCGACTTGGGTGGTGCTGGGAGTTCTCGATCCCGGCGCAATCCACGGGCAACGGTTTTCCTCCGTGGCCAGTGCGGTCCAGAGCGGCATTCGCCGCGGGGTCTACCCTGGGGCGGTCGTGCTCATCGGGCGCAAGGACTCGATCCTCTATTCGAAAGGATTCGGGAGGTTCACCTGGGCCCGCGGGGCAACGCGTCCCGTGCCTGATTCGACTCTCTGGGATCTGGCCTCGCTCACCAAAGTCGTCGCAACGATGAGTTCCGCCCTGGTGCTGGTCGACCGAGGACAATTGAATCTCGATACGACAGTGGCCAGCGTCGTCCCCGGCTTTGGGCAAAACGGAAAAGAAGGCGTGACGATTCGGATGCTCCTCAATCACACCAGTGGCCTTCCGCGCTATGAGGCCTTCTACCAAGAGGCTCACGATCGGGAAGGCGTGTTGTCCCGGCTACTCGAGGAGCCGCTACGATATCCGCCGGGTACCCGCGACGAGTACAGTGATTTGAACGCGATCTTGCTGGGGCTCGTCCTGGAACGGGTGACGGGCAGAAGCCTCGCGGACCTGGCGCGAGAGACCGTGTTTCAGCCGTTGGGAATGAGCCAGACGCGTTTCACTCCCCCCGCCTCGCTCCACTACCGCATTGCGCCCACCGGGAAGCGACATGGAGAGCCGATCGTGGGAGTGGTCAACGATCAGAATGCTGCTGTTTTGGGCGGCGTTTCGGGTCATGCTGGACTCTTCTCCACCGCGCGTGACCTCGCACGATTTGCCCAAGTGTGGTTGCGTCAGGGTCAATTGCGCGACGGATCGTGGGTTTCCCGCACCACCCTCATGAGCTTTCTTCAGCGGAGTCCCACCAGTGGCACCCGAGTTCTGGGTTGGGATACGCCGGACTCGATCCGTAAGGAATCGGTGTTCGGAGCACTGGCCAGCGGGAAAGCCTACGGCCATACCGGTTGGACTGGGACCGAGTTGTGGATTGATCCGGACAAGGACCTCTTCCTCGTCTTTCTCACCAATCGAAGCTTCGATCCCCGGATCCGGCGCTCGATTGGCGTGCTCAAAACGGTGCGAAATCGGCTTTCCGATGCCGTCATCGTCGCGGTCGGCCCTTCGTGCCGGAAAGTGGTGGTGGTCGCGGGATGCTGAGCCCCATGTGCGGATCAACCCTGCGTTCGGGCTACGCTCCGCGTTAAGATTCGGGGACCGATGTGAGCTGTCCCCACAGAGGAGGTTCTCAATGCCCACCGCCGAGGAAGTACGTAAGGCGCTCCGGCAGGTCAAAGATCCCGAACTTGGCCTCAACATCATGGATATCGGACTGGTGTACGAAGTCGCCGTGGATGAGGCGGGGGCGGTCAAAATTCAAATGACCCTGACCTCCCCTGGATGCCCCTCTGGGGCCGAGATCATGCAAGACGCGAAGAACGTGGTCGAATCGATGGAAGGGGTGGCGTCAACGGACATCGAACTCGTTTGGGAACCGTACTGGACTCCGGAGCGCATGGACCCGCGGGTGAAGACGTTCATGGGGTATTGACCCCCCGCGAGGTTCGTACGAGGTCTTCACCGAACACTTCGATCTGCCAACGCCGGAGCTCCGTGAGGGCACCCAACGTTCCTGTGGATTCCGGATTGGCTCGGGCCACGGCTTCCAGAGTTCCATTCGGACACAAAACCCCCGGTGCCAAATCCAGTGTGACCGCCAGTTTGTTGCGAAACATCTTGAGCCGATCCAGTCGGTTCTCGTAGGCGAGGTCTGGCACGGAGCGCGGTCTGCGTTCGAACCGGGGGAGGTCCTCCTCCGCCAGAGATTGGCCTCGAACGATCGCCGCGAGCAACTCCCCGCACGCCGAGCGATCAGTTCCCGCCCCACGCCCCTTATCTGCTCCATTTCTAGAATCGAAGCCGGTCGCCGCTCCGCGAGAGCGATCAGGGCTTCGTTGCCGAGAATTCGAAAAGAGGCTCGATCAATCGCCGCGGCACTGGTCTCGCGCCAACGGTAGACTTCCCGCAAGACGGCAAGCCCCCGCGGGTCTAGCCCGCGTGCCCCTTTGACGTTAAGAAACGCGTCCATTCGGTCCGGGGACGGACCGCTCCTCACCCCGGTGACGAGCGCGCACTCTTCCTCGACCCACCCTAACCTGCTTTGGAGAATCAATTGCTCCCGCAGGATATCACGCAACGCGGGGAGGTATTGGGTGTCCGCCACCGCGTAGTCGATCATTTCTGCCGAGAGGGGGCGGATCGACCAATCCGCGCGTTGGTACTGCTTGTCGAGTTGGACCTGGAAGTGTTTTTGGAGCAGGGCCGCGAGTCCGATTCCGGGCTCGTTGAGAAATTGTGCCGCGATCCGAGTATCGAAGATGTGGTGCATCCGAAATTGATACTGCCGATCGAGCAAGCGCAGGTCATAGTCCGCGTCGTGGAAAATCACCTCGAGATTGGGATTTTCAAGAACACGTCCCAGCGGGCTCAAGTCGGTGACCGCCAATGGGTCGATGATAGCGGAAAGCGTCCGGGTCGAAAGTTGGAGCAGATACACGCGGTCATGGTAGCGATGGAAGCTTGCCGCTTCGGTATCAACCGCCAGCAGGGATTCTCCCCGGATCCGGGCGAGAAACGAGGCCAAGTCTTCGGGCGTCTGGATCCGAACCGCTTCACTCATCATTCCCGCTTGGACACAAGTTCGAGTCCGGCAGCAATCTCCTCAAGGGCCTTCGCGAGCGTTTTGTAGAATTCTGGATCTGGGGTCGGCGGACCCCCGAGGGCGCTCTCCATATGGACTTTTCGGGCGAGTCGAGCCGCGTGGCGGATGTAGTCGGTTTGCGGTGCCACAGTACCTCCTTGGTGTGCCTGAACGCCGCCGCGCTGCCCCGCCGCCCTGGTCCTTCACGATGGAGAGGGCAAGGCTGATGTGAAACCTTTGGGGGGGTATAGGCGTCTTAATAAGGTGGCGGGCCGACCGGGTGTTCACCAATGGTCACCGCCGGTTTCACAGAAGTCCCACCAAACCCACGGCCCCGGAATCGGACCTAGCCGTCCGACCCGGGGCCGCCTCTCGCCTGCCACTGAAGGGATACCGACTACCGCTTCGGACGTCCCGGCGGGGTCTCACTATTGAAAATCTCTCGATTCTTCTCGGTGAACGCTTCCATGGTCGGCGGAACGTCATCCTCCGGAAAGATTGCCGTCACGGGGCATTCTGGCTCACAGGCCCCGCAATCAATACACTCATCCGGGTGGATGAAGAGTTGGTCCTCACCCTCGTAAATGCAATCGACCGGGCAAACGTCCACGCACGCTTTGTCCTTGACGCCGATGCAGGGTTCCGTGATCACATACGTCATGACACCAACTCCTCAGTCGCAGCTTTCTCGAAGGGAAAAGGTAGTTGTCCCGCGTCCCTACTCCGGCAAAGAGATAAGAAACCGAGTCAACTCGCGCAAGGGGAGCTAGGCGGGCTCTATCTGGCCGCTGAACTATCTTATCCGAATGATCTTACGGCTCGCTCTTGCGGTAGGCCTGAGTTGTTGTTCCGGAATTCTGCGTGCCCAGGATTGTCCCTCGGGTCGGCTGGCGCTCGTGTTGTCTGGCGGTGGGGCCAAAGGGTTTGCCCACATCGGCGTTCTCAAGACACTCGACCGCCTTGGGATTCACCCCGATCTCGTCGTTGGGACGAGCATGGGCTCGATTATCGGTGCGCTGTATGCCAGCGGATATACTGGGTCGGAAATCGATTCGATGGCTCACACCCTTCCGCTCACCGATTTGTTTCGAGCGTACGCCCCTCGCGTGCCCCATGCCTGGGGCAAGCGACTTCCGCTGTTGCTGTGGGCGAGCAGCCCTGGTGGGCTCGTGCTCGAAACGGCCGCCGCTGGTGAGATCGACGCGAACTCCCTCCTCAACGCCGCATTGCTGCGCGGGAACCTCCTGGCGCGCGGGAACTTCGACTCCCTCCCGATTCCGTTCCGCGCAGTCGCCACCGATCTACGAGACCGTGCCGTCATCGTGTTGCGTTACGGCGACCTGGTCCGAGCCGTCCGAGCCAGTGCCGCAATTCCCCTGGTATTTCCACCAGAACCGCTCGACGGTCGTCCGCTCGCCGATGGAGGGCTCTCGGCAAACATTCCCGTCATGGTAGCCCGGGACGCTGGAGCGACGACGCTGATTGTATCGGATGCGACCGAACGCCCCGCAACGGAGAGCAATTTCGACTCCCCTCTCGCGGTTGCCGACCAACTCCTCAATTTCCTTTTTAGGCAAGCGAAGGATTCACTTGGCACACGGGACTTTCTCGTCCGGCCCGGCGTCGAAGGTTTCAAAGCCCTTGATTTTGCAGTGAGCACCATGGAGAGGCTCGTGGCACTTGGCAAAGCCGCGGCCGATTCTTCCCTCTCGCCGTGGCCTTGCGCCGCGTCCACTCCCGCTTTGCACCGAGCGGCGTTGCCAACCCAGATTGGGCGAATTGTGGCCGATAGCGGACCGAAGGTAGAGGTGCGATTCCTGGAAGACCTCCTGGACCTTCGCGAAGGCGATTCCCTAGACTTGAAAGCATTGCGGGAGCGGCTGGCGTTGATTCGTGAGGCCGAAGGCATTCGCGAGGCGTGGCTTAACCCCAGTGGGGTCGGAGATCGGGTGACGCTTCATCCAAGTGTGCGTCGCGCATCTGATCGAGTGGCTGCGGTTGGGCTTGCCTATGACCATGAATTGAGCGGTCGGGTGTGGTTGGCCGCCCTCGACCGAAGAGCAGCGGGTTCGAGTGTTGAGGCCAGCGGGCTTCTTTCACTGGGTCGCTTACGCCAGGGTCTCGACATTGCTCTTCGGAGGCACCAGGATCTCTATCTTTCGGGTCTGACTCCTCTGTTCGATCTCAATTTGCAGTCTGAAAAGGTCCGCCAGTTCACTCCTGCAGGTGCGGAAACTCTCGAGCTGGATACTCGAGACGCCGTCATCTTCGCAGGCCTCGAGCGACTGTTTTCTCAACGGTGGTCGGTTCAACTTGGCGTTGTTGATCGTTTTTGGAGAGTCGGTAAGCTGGCTCAAGACCATAATCTCGGATTCCAAACCACGGTGTTGAAGCGGGGATTGGACGGCGAGCATACCGCCTCTGTCGATCTCCAATGGGGTATCCAGTACCGTCGAATGGTGTTTGAGTTGGCACCCCAGATCGCAGTCGGCCGGACGACAATCATCCCCAAGGTCGGTCTCGGCTGGTCTGATGGGGCCCCTCCCGAGTTGCACTTTCCACTCGGCGGAGAGGATGGATTCCCCGGATTTCATCTTGGGGAGCGTCGGAGCCGGCGTGAGGTGTCCGCCGGACTGCAATCCCGGACACCGGTGTTGGGCCCGGTGCAATTGCGAGCCGAAGCGGCACTCGGTCGGGGATGGGATCTCGACAGTCCGGGCGCACCCGCGGGTTGGATCGCCGGCGGACGAATCGGGGTTGGGGTTGATACTCCAATCGGTCCTCTTTTTCTGGACTATGGTCGATCGACGTTGGGGCGGGGTGCTGTTCGGTTCAGAGTAGGTCGCTGGTTCTAATCGGCGCGGCGTCCTCACGCCACCAAATGGTGTCGCAAGAACGCTAGGCTTCGCTCCCAGGCGACTTTTGCAGAGGACGGGTCGTACACTTGTGGTCTGGTGTCATTGAAGAAGGCGTGGTCTGCATCATAGAAGTACCCTTCGATCGTACCGCCAGCGACCTGAATCTCACTCATGAGCGATCGGGCTTGAGCCTCGGGCACCGATTTATCCCGGGTCGCGAAATGGCCCAGGACGGGCACCTTGACTTTCGCGGGGACGATTTTCACGTGTGGGTGGATGCCATAAAAGTCCACACATGCACCGATGGTGTCCGGATATTCCATCCCGGCGAACAGGGCGAGCTGCCCACCCATGCAGAACCCGAGGGCACCAATCTTCGTTGAGGTCACGGCGTCGGTTCCGAGGAGATAGGTCGCCGCCCCACGAAGGTCTGCGCCGGCGCGCGCAATGTTCAGCGCCATGAGCAGCTTTCCGGCCTCGTCGGGGCTTTTCGTTTGGGTGCCGTGGTAGAGATCGGGCGCTAGTGCGACGAACCCCTCGGCCGCAAACCGGTCGACCAGGTCCTTAATGTGGTCGACCAATCCCCACCATTCCTGAATCACGAGGAGACCAGGACCCGTGCCGCTAGCCGGCTGGGCCAGGAACCCCGGAGTGGAATGACCGTTCGCCGGAAACTCGATCATGCGACCCATTATGTGTGATCCTTCACTGAGTCCGGGAAAACCAGGAGGCGGCGCCTGCGGGGCGGAGAAGTGCTCAGAGTAGGGTCGACAGCGAACTGCTCATCGGCTCGCGATCGCTCCGCGGCTCCGGTTCGCCAAGCCGATCCGCCGTGGTGTAGAGTCGGTTCCATTCTTCGCGGAGACAAAAAGGATCCGGCCCAAAGGCGCGGTCGACGGCGAGTACCCCATCCAAATGATCGATTTCGTGCTGCAACAATTCGGCTCGGTCCCCTTCCAAGTCCACAAAATGCTCCTCGCCCTTGGGGTCGAGATATTTCAGCCGGATGTGGTGGGCCCGGGAGACGCGAACTAGAAGATTGGGGAACGAGAAACAGTCGTCCCAGACGGTGAAATCCTCGGTTCCGATGTCCACGATCTCTGGATTGATCAGTGCCCAAGGGCGCTCCATCTCAAGGTAGAGCATTCGAACCGGAGCACCGATCTGTGGGGCCGCGATTCCCCGCCCGGCCCCGAATCGTGATTGCCAATCTCGAAGGGTTTCTTTGAGGTCATCGAGGATCACCCGGACGGCGGTGGATTGCGGCCGAGTGATGGGCTCGCAGCGGGTCCGGAGGATTGGGTCACCGAGAAGGCGGATGCGATGGATGGTCATGGCAACCACCAATCTTTGCAGCGAATCCAATACCAGCAAGGTAGTATTTCATAAGACTACTATGTGGGCTCGCCTCCATCTGCGGGGAGCAAGTGAAAATGTGGCAAAATGTTGACTGAAGTGTGCGCCGTAAATATTTATGCAACAGCGAGTTATGGATTCACACCAAGAAAACAATAGAACTTGACAATTCCGACTACATTACTTACCATTTCGCTCCCTATGACTGTCTCCGCACTCGCGCCAAACACTGCGAGCGACGTTCTGCCCGGACATCGCGGCTCGCGGGCGCGAATCCTGTTGACGCTTAAGCATCTTCAACCTCAAGCGGCAAAGGAAATTGCGGCTTCTCTCGGGCTCTCGCTCAACGCGGTCCGCCACCACCTTCGGGAACTTGAGACCGCCGGCCTGATTTGCTATGAGCGCCAGTACCGGGGTGTTGGAGCCCCGCCGTTTGCCTATCGGCTGACTCCCGGTGGCGAGGCAATTTTTCCCCGGCGGTACGAGGGTCCGCTTACCCAACTGCTCGACCATGTGCTGGAGCTCGGAGGTCGAGCCGCTGCCGCCCGCTTACTCGAGGGTCAGTTTGTGGTGCTGGAAACTCGGCTCAAGTCGGAGCTGGAGGGCGCCAGTGATGAGCGACGACGTGAGATCGTTGCCAATGCCCTGAGGGAAGAGGGGTATATGCCGGAGTGGCGGGCGCACGAGGGCGGTATGGAGCTCGTTACCCACAATTGCCCCATCCGAGTAATCGCCGAACGGATGCCGGAGGTGTGCGCCGCGGAGGCGCGATTTCTGGCCGCAGCAATGGGCACAAGGGTCGAGCGGCGGGCCCACGTGCTTCAAGGATGCCCGGCGTGCGAATACCGCTTTGCGGACGGTCCGGAGCCACCGAGCGGAAGCCAAGACGAAATCGATCAGCCCGTGTTCCGGGCGTTTTCGAAGGAGAAGGCATGAGTTCCCCCGTCGAATCTTTGGTCAACCGAGAGTATAAATGGGGATTCGTGACCGACATCGAATCGGAGTCGGTTCCGAAGGGATTGAACGAGGAGATCATTCGGCTGATTTCGGCGAAGAAGGAAGAGCCGGAATTCATGCTCCAATGGCGACTCAAGGCGTATCGAGGGTGGCTGGGTATGAAGGAGCCCCATTGGCCAAACGTGTCATACCCGCCTATCGACTATCAAGAGATCATTTATTACTCAGCCCCCAAAACGGTGATGCCGTTGGGCAGCCTGGACGAGGTCGACCCGAAGCTCCGAGAAACGTATGAAAAGCTTGGGATTCCCCTGAACGAGCAAAAACTGCTCGCCGGCGTCGCCGTGGACGCCATTTTTGACAGCGTGTCGGTTGGGACCTCGTACAAGAAGGCGCTCGGTGAGCTAGGGATCATCTTCTGCTCGTTTTCGGAGGCCGTCCGGGAGCATCCGGAATTGGTGGAGCGCTATCTGGGCTCGGTGGTGCCCATGAGCGACAATTTCTTTGCGGCACTCAACTCAGCCGTTTTCAGCGATGGCTCTTTCGTGTACATCCCGAAGGGTTTGCGCTGTCCCATGGACCTGTCAACCTACTTTCGAATCAACCAAGCCAATACCGGGCAGTTCGAGCGGACGCTCATCGTGGCGGACGAGGGGGCCTCGGTCAGCTACTTGGAGGGGTGCACCGCGCCCCGTCGAGACACCAATCAGCTGCACGCCGCGGTAGTCGAGCTGGTGGCGCTTGACAACGCGAAGATCAAGTATTCCACGGTGCAGAATTGGTACGCGGGGGATGAGAACGGGGTCGGTGGAATCCTCAACTTTGTGACCAAGCGGGGGAAAGCGCTCCAGAACGCCAAGATTTCCTGGACCCAGGTCGAAACCGGCTCCGCCATCACGTGGAAGTATCCCAGCGTCATCTTGCAAGGCGATGATTCGGTGGGTGAATTCTACTCCGTTGCGGTAGTGAACGGCCGGCAGCAAGCCGATACCGGCACCAAGATGATTCACATCGGCCGGAATTCGCGAAGTACCATTGTCTCCAAGGGCATTTCGGCGGGGCGTGGGAACAACTCCTACCGCGGGCTCGTCAAAGTACTGCCCAAGGCGGCGGGTGCCCGGAACTACACCCAGTGCGACTCGATGCTCATCGGGAATCGCTGCGGAGCCCACACGTTTCCTTACATCGATGTCCAAAACGCCACAGCTTCCGTTGAGCACGAGGCCTCGACCTCGAAAATCGGGGAAGACCAAATCCTGTACTGCAAACAGCGGGGCCTCAATACCGAGAACGCGATCTCCATGATCGTCAACGGGTTTTGCAAAGAAGTATTCAAGGAGCTCCCGATGGAGTTTGCGGTCGAGGCTCAAAAGCTTCTGGGAGTGAGTCTCGAAGGAAGTGTCGGGTAATACCACCACCGTTTTGCCTGGGATGACGAATGGCTTTGCTCGAAATTTCGGATCTGTGCGCCAGTGCGAGTGGGAAAGAAATTTTGCGGGGCGTGGATCTCACGGTGAACAGCGCCGAAATCCATGCGATTATGGGCCCGAACGGGTCCGGCAAGAGCACGTTAGCACAGGTCCTGGTCGGCCACCCGGCGTACGTAGTGACCCGGGGCTCGGTCGTGTACGACGGCCAAGATCTACTGGACATGGAACCGGAGGTACGCGCCCAGGCGGGGGTCTTCCTGGCGTTTCAGTACCCGGTTGAAATCCCCGGTGTCACCAATGCCTATTTTCTGCGAGCGGCGTACAACGAGATTCGAAAGTCAAAGGGGTTGGAGGAAGTGGACCCCATGGACTTTCTTGATTTGCTCGAAGAGAAACTCAAGCTGGTCGAATGGGGCCCTGAGATCATGCAGCGCGCAGTCAACGCGGGGTTTTCGGGAGGCGAAAAGAAACGCAACGAAATCCTCCAGATGGCCGTTCTCGAGCCGAGGCTCGCGATTCTCGATGAGACCGACTCCGGATTGGATATTGATGCCCTTCGTATCGTTGCCGATGGTGTCAACGCCCTCAAACGGCCGGAGAACGCCACCATTATTGTCACTCACTACCAGCGCCTTCTGAACTACATCGTCCCGGACTTCGTCCATGTGCTCTCCGCCGGGCGGATCGTTCGGTCGGGTGGGAAGGAGCTCGCGCTCGAGCTCGAAGCCAAAGGTTATGAGTGGCTCACCGGCGGGGCGGAGGCCGCGTGATCGACGAGTACCGGAGGACGTTCGCTGCCTTCGCAGCCAACGGAGGCGGCCGGGGACCAGAGTGGCTTGCCACGCTTCGCCGAAACGGCATGGACCGATTTGCGGCGATCGGCTTTCCGACCACCCATGATGAGGAGTGGCGCTTTACACCGGTCTCCTCGATCGCCCGGGTACCCTTTACGCTGGCGCCCCAGCCCACCATGGAGTTGAGTGCGGCGGAGGTCGAACCGTTCCGTTTCGGGCACGACGAATGGCCCACACTGGTGTTCGTCAACGGGCGGTACTCCGCCCGATTGTCCTACCGTTCGGTACTGCCGCCGGGCGTTCAATTGAGGCCGTTGAGCGAGGTCCTCGAGTCCGAACCCACATCACTCGAGGGAACCCTGGGGCATTCTGGTAGTCTCGACGGCACCTCGTTTACGGCGCTCAACGCGGCGTTTCTGCAGGACGGGGCCGTACTCTCGGTTGCCTCGGGTGTCGAACTGCCCTCGCCGATGCATTTCGTCTTCGTTGCGACCCGGGATGCGCAGGGCGTGATGGTTCACCCTCGGAATGTAGTGCAGGTCGGGGATGGGGCCCGGGTGAATTTCATCGAGTCGTATCTGTCCCTTGACAACGAGTCGAGCTACTTGACGAATGCCGTTACCGAGGTGCGGGTCGGTTCCGGTGCTTGGGTCGAGCATGTGCGAGTTCAACGAGAGAGTGAAGCGGCCAGCCACATTGGGTGGACCGAGGTGCATCAAGCCCGGGACAGCCACTATCGGTCCTTTACGCTCGCCCTCGGCGGACGTCTCTCGCGTCTCAATCTGCACGCGCGCTCGAACGCCTCCAACACCGAGACCTTATTGTACGGGCTCTACCTTACTCGGAATGAGCAGCTGGCGGATACCCATACCGCGATTTTTCACGACCATCCGAATTGTCGTAGCTGGGAAGTGTACAAGGGCATTTTGACGGATCGTTCCCGGGCGGTCTTTAACGGAAAGGTTTTCGTCAAACCGGAAGCCCAAAAGACCGACGCGAAGCAGACCAACCGCAATCTGCTCCTCTCTGAGGGGGCCAAGGTCAACACCAAGCCGCAGCTTGAAATTTTTGCGGACGATGTCAAATGTACGCATGGTGCGACCGTCGGGCGTCTGGATGAAACCGCGCACTTCTATTTGCAAAGTCGGGGAATCCCACGGGTTGCCGCACGGAAGCTCCTCACCTACGCGTTCGCGGCCGAAGTGGTCAACGAAGTCACCGTCGCCCCCGTCCGGGAAGCATTGGGCCGACTCGTCTGGGCGCGACTAGCGGAAGGAACCTGACGGCCGAGTATGACGCTTTCGTCGATCCCTGCCCAGGCGGTTTCCCGCAGCGCGGGCGCAGGACTGGAACTCCGGTCTGACGCCACGCAGCTGCGGTCGGATTTTCCCGTGCTCGCCCGGGAGGTTCACGGCCGGCGCCTAGTATATCTGGACAACGCGGCCACCAGCCTCAAGCCACAGAGCGTCATCGATGCGGTCACCGAGTACTACTCGGAGGGATCGGCGAACGTGCATCGTGGTGTCCACCTGCTGAGCCAGGAGGCCACCACCGCGTACGACGCTGCTCGCGAGAAGGCTAGGGGCTTTCTCGGTGCGGCCCAGGCCAGCGAGGTCATCTTCGCTCACGGTACTACTTCGGCGATCAACTTGGTCGCTCGAAGTTGGGGCGACGCTCATGTCGGCGCGGGGGACGAAATCCTCGTCACGGTCATGGAACACCACTCCAATTTCGTACCGTGGCAGATGCTGGCTCAACGAGTTGGGGCGACCTTACGGGTGGTACCGCTCGACCCAACCGGCGCCGTGGATCTTGGCGCGTACGTTCGGCTTCTCACTGCTCGCACTCGGCTGGTTGCGGTCAGTCATGCATCCAACGTTCTGGGGACAGTTGCCCCGGTGAGCGAGATAGTGCGTCTTGCCCACGCCAAGGGGGCTCGGGTGTTGGTCGATGGGGCTCAGTCGGCACCGCATCTGCCGATTGACGTCCGGCAGCTGGGTTGCGACTGGTTCGTCTGCTCCGGTCACAAAATGCTCGGTCCCACGGGAGTGGGTTTGCTCTATGGCCCCTTGGAGGTTCTCGATGAGATGCCTCCATACGAGGGTGGTGGTGGCATGATCGGCCAAGTCTCGCTGGAAGGTACCAGCTACGCCACCGCCCCATCGCGCTTTGAGGCTGGCACTCCCCCGATCGCGTCCGTCCTGGGGCTTGGGGCTGCAATAGACTACTGGAATGGCCTGGATCGGCCGACCGTGTTTGAGCAAGAGGCCAATCTTATGGCCTATGCGGAGGAACGCTTGACGACCGTGCCAGGGCTTCGGATTGCCGGCCATGCAGCGCAGCGGGTGAGCGTGATCGCGTTTACGCTGGGTGACATCCACCCACACGACATTGGAACGGTTCTGGATACCGAGGGTGTCGCGATCCGTGCCGGTCATCACTGCGCCCAACCGCTCATGCGGTTTCTCGGCCTCCAAAGTACGGCTCGCGCCTCCTTCAGTTTCTACAACACTCGGGATGACGTGGACGCCCTCGTAATGGGTCTCGCTCGGGTGCGTCGGATGTTCGCCTAATGCCCGATCTCGACGAGCTGTATCAAAGCGTGATTCTCGATCACAATAAGACTCCGCGAAACTTTCGAAAGATGGACGGAGCAACCTGCGAAGCTGAGGGCCGGAATCCGCTCTGTGGAGACCACTTCACGATCTGGTTGAAAGTGGAAGACGAAGTGGTCACCGAAGCGACCTTTCTCGGCGCGGGCTGTGCCATTTCCAAGGCTTCCGCTTCCCTGATGACTTCGGCCATCAAGGGCAAACGGCGGGCGGAGGTCCAGGCCCTCTTTGAGTCATTCCATGGCTTGGTAACTCGGGCGCCGAGCGACACGACCCCCAGCGGGACGGCCGTCAGGCTCCCGCCTCAGATGGATGCCTTCCGGGGTGTTTCGGAGTTTCCGATGCGGGTGAAGTGTGCCACCCTGTCCTGGCACGCGATGCGCGCGGCTCTCGATCGGGCCGCCCGATCATAGGTCTTTGGATCTGTCTTCGCTCAGAATTCTTCTTAGGAGAGTGGTCGCATGCCATACAATCCGACGTTGGTTCAGCCCATGAAGGACGAAGTCACCCGATTGGGCGTGAAAGAACTCACTTCGGTCACCGAAGTCGACGCTGCGCTCGGTGATCCGCGGGGAACCACGTTCGTGTTCGTCAACTCTGTGTGCGGGTGCGCCGCGGGTGCGGCACGGCCGGCGCTCGCAAAGGCGTTACAGCATCCGGTGCTCCCCAACGAGATGTACACCGTGTTCGCGGGGCAGGATGTTGACGCGGTTGCGCGGGCGCGGAGCTATTGTAGCGAGTTCCAGCCGAGTTCTCCGTCGTTCGTTCTCTTCCGGGACGGCGAGGTGGTGCACTTCATTCATCGTCACCAGGTCGAAGGACAGAGCCCCGAACGAATCGCGGCGAACCTCACCGCCGCGTTCGATAAATATTGCACGATCTCGGTGTAGGCGGGCCGCGACGATGAGTTTCGTACCCCATCAGAACCGCCACGAATTGCACGGCATTACGGTGGTGGTGACCACCCCAGCCAGGCTTTTTGTGGGCCGCCTTGACACGGCCGATGCGTGCGCCGTCACCTTGAAGGACGCCGGGTACCATGACGATTCCGATACCCGGCAGGAATATCTGGCGCGGACGGCAAAGTATGGGGTGAAGCGGCTCTCCGCCGTCATCGAGATTCCTACTGATTCCGTGCAGGGCATCGAACGGCTCCACCAAGCCCAAGAGTAACGATCCACGTTGCGGAGTCGGCCGGTTGGCGCTACTGTCACCCGGCCTACTAGGTATTTGCTCTGCCTAGTTCGACCGCCCAATTGGTCCGCGACGCCCGAAACTCGCCTATTCCCTCGACCGTAGGGCAGGCCAACCCCCGATTCTGCCTGGGTCACTGTTTCTTTTCCGAGGAGTGAACTCGATGGACGACACCGTCTTACGGGTCGAGCACATTACGAAACGATTTGCTGGGCACACCGCGGTGGAGGATCTCTCGCTCGAGGTGAAAAAGGGCGGAATCTTCGGTTTGCTGGGTCCCAATGGCGCCGGCAAGAGCACGACGATTCGAATGATCATGAACATCATCATGCCGGATGAAGGCAAGATCGTGGTATTCGGCGAGTCCTCGGCGAGCCGAGATTTGTCGCATCGGATTGGCTATCTACCGGAGGAGCGAGGCTTGTATCCTAAGATGCGAGTCCTCGATCAGCTGACATTTCTTGGCGAAACGAAAGGCATCTCCCGATCCTCCGCTCGGACGAAGGCCGGTCAATGGCTCGGCCGGCTGGGTCTCGGCGATTGGTCGACCAAGAAGGTCAATGATTTGTCGAAGGGCATGCAGCAGAAGGTGCAGTTTATTGGTGCCTTGTTGCATGATCCAGAGCTTGTGATCCTCGATGAACCATTCAGCGGACTCGATCCGGTCAACAGTCAGGTCATGAAGGACGTGGTAGTCGAAATCGCTCGTCAGGGTCGGACGGTGCTCTTCTCGACTCATATCATGGAGCAGGCCGAGAAGATGTGCGATCGGATCGTCATCATTGCTCGGGGCAAAAAGGTAGTGGATGGGTCGCTCGCGGACATCAAGCAGGAGTTCGGTGGGCGCCATGTTGCTCTCACCTTCACGAAAAACAGCGATCGGGCCGCGCGGGTGCTACAGGACAAGCGCCTTGTCCGCCGGGTCGACGATTATGGTGCGAGCGCGGAAGTGGAACTCGCCCCTGGGGCGGAGGGCGATGTTCTTCTGGGCACGCTGGTGCGAGAAGGAGTGGGGCTGTCCCGATTCGAAATCGTCGAAGCGTCCTTGCAGTCGATCTTCATCCAGAAGGTCGGCGCCGAAGCTGCGAGTGTGCCCGCACGGGAGGTCGTCAATGCATAAGATCATTGCCGTGATTCGTCGTGAATTCATCGAACGGGTCCGAACCCGGGCCTTTATGATTGGGACGCTACTCGGCCCGGTGTTCTTCATCGCCATGGCCGTAATTCCCGGCCTGCTGTTGAGCCGAGGTAGTGCTGGGCGACGCGTGGCAGTGATTGATGCAACCACTGGCGACTTTGGCGCCCGGGTGGAATCGGCACTGGCCGCGGCGAAGGAAGGGACAGGGGCGAATGCCAAGGCAAAGTACTTCCCGATTCGGATTCAGTCGGCGCCGAGCCGGGTCCGTGAGGTGCTGGACTCGCTGGTGCCTAAAACCGGGCTTCCTGAGAAGGAGAGCGCGCTGGACGGCATTCTGATTGTGGACGAATCGGGGGTTACCACCGGAAAAGTCAGCTACTTCGGCGTGAATGTCGGGAGCTTGGAGGATATGGGTCAGCTTCGGGCCGCACTCACGCCTCTGATGATAACCGAACGTTTGCGCCGGTCCGGCGTAGATCCGGCGTTGGCACTCGGGGCGACCATGCCGGTGGATTTGGAGACCCGAAAGGTGAGCGATGGCAAACTGACCGGGGAGTCTGGCGCGGCGACATTCGGATTGGCCTATGCGATGGGCATCATCCTCTACATGGCTCTCGTTCTGTACGGAACCCAGGTCATGGTCTCCATCATTGAGGAAAAGTCAAATCGCATCGTGGAGGTGCTGGTCTCGAGCTTGACGCCATTCCAAATGATGTTGGGTAAGGTGCTCGGCGTGGGGCTGGTGAGCTTAGTTCAAATCGCGACGTGGGCAACTGCGGCGACGCTTCTCTCAAAGAATCAAGGGAGAATTCTGGGATTTTTTGGCGTGAGCGGGGCCGGTTCTGGGATGGGTTTCTCCTTTCCCAGTATGCCGACCGGCCTGCTGATCGTCTTTTTCGTGTTCTTCGTGTTGGGCTTCCTGCTGTATAGCTCGGCGTATGCCGCGATCGGGGCGATGTGCAGCACCGTTCAAGAGACCCAGCAAGCTCAGATGCCGATCATGATGTGCACCTTGGTCGGCTGGTTCTCTACCTTCGCGTTGCTCAAAGATCCGACGAGTTCATTCGCCAAAATCGCTGGCTTCATCCCTCCGCTCGCTCCCTTTGTGATCCCGGTGCGCTACTCGTTGGCGCCGATTCCCCTGTCGGAGCTGCTTCTGTCCATTGGGCTCACAATACTTGGATTGCTTATTGTGGTCTGGTTCGCGTCCAAGATTTATCGCACTGGCATCTTGATGTACGGCAAGCGGGCGAGCTTTCGGGACGTGCTGCGTTGGGTCTCTGCTTCGTGACTAGCGCGTTCGCAGAATAGCACCGCTATTTCCGCAATACGGGCCCGCGATCCTCGCATCACGGGCCCGTGTTGCGTCAGGCCTCGCCAAGCGAGGAGGCTCTCCCTTCTCCCTTCTCCCTTCTCCCATATCCCGGCCCGGTCTAGCTTAAGGGATGGTGGATTTTGACGTCATCGTGGTCGGCGGGGGTCATGCCGGGACCGAGGCAAGCGCACTCGCCTCCCGGTGCGGTGCTCGTACCCTGCTCCTCACGCAGAACCTTGAAACGATTGGGCAGATGTCTTGCAATCCAGCCATCGGAGGGATTGCCAAGGGGACCGTCGTGCGAGAGGTCGATGCTCTCGGCGGGATTATGGGACGCGCAACGGACCTCGCTCGAATCCAGTTCCGCATGTTGAACCGGTCCAAAGGGCCCGCAGTGTGGTCACCACGCGCCCAGTGCGACCGTGGGCTATACCGCCGCGCCGTCCGCATGTTGCTGGAACAGCATGCCGACCTCCGGTTCGCTCAGGGTACGGTTTCTCGCTTTCAATTCAAAGACGGCCGGGTGACTGGGGTCGAGACGCTTGATGGGCGTCAGTACCGCGCTCGCGCAATTGTCCTCACCGCGGGGACCTTTCTCCGGGGGCGCATCCACATGGGTCTGGAGACCCAAATTCCGGCGGGCCGGGCCGGTGATTCTCCATCGGTAGAACTTGCACAAAACCTTGCTACATATGGACTTACAGTAGAAAGATTCAAGACTGGCACTCCTCCGAGGATCGACGGCCGATCGGTTAGACTGGACCGGCTGCCGCGGCAAGATGGCGATGAGGATCCCTACTGGTTTTCGTATTTTGGCCGGGTGGACCATCCGAAACAGATGCCGTGTTATCTCACGACAACTGGGCCGGAGCTGCGCGAGATCATTGAGCGACATCTTCGGGAGTCAGCGCTGTACGGTGGGGCCATCAGCGGCCGGGGGCCGCGGTACTGTCCGTCGATTGAGGACAAGATCGTACGGTTCCCGAACGCCGAACGGCATCAGGTGTTCTTGGAGCCGGAGGGTCTTGATACTCACGAGATGTATGTGAATGGACTCTCGACCTCTTTGCCACCCCATGTTCAGTTGGAGTACCTCAGATCCGTTTCCGGGCTCGAGCAGGTGGAGATGACTCGACCTGGATATGCCATTGAGTACGACTATTTCCCGCCGACCCAGTTGGAGTCGACCCTGCAAGTAAAGCACGTTCCGGGTCTCTTTTTCGCGGGACAGATCAATGGGACGACGGGATATGAAGAGGCGGCTGGCCAGGGCGTCATCGCGGGAATCAATGCGGCGGCCCACGTGTTCGATCGGGATCCGCTGGTCCTTCGTCGAGATGAGGCGTTCATTGGTGTCTTGATCGATGATCTCGTAAGTCGTGGAGTTGATGAGCCTTACAGACTGTTCACGTCCCGGGCCGAGTTTCGTCTTTTGTTGCGGCAAGATAATGCCCTGCGCCGGTTGCTTCCGACTGCGGAGCGGCTTGGTCTCTTGAATGAGAGTGAGCGCGGTTTGGCATACGGCCGCCTTGAGGCCGAGGAGGTCATCCTCAAGCGAGCTCAGTTGACGAAGATTCTCCCGATCCGGGTGGAATCTCTCCTTGAACGTCTAGGCTCCGCCCCGATTGACGAACCAGTCCGAATTGCTGAACTGGTCCGGCGCCCAGGCCTTCACCTCGTCGATCTGTTCGAATGTTTGGGTGAGCGCATTGATGAAGCGACTGCCGACTGGGCCGAAATTGAAATCAAGTATTCCGGATACCTGGAACGTGAGCGTGATTCAGCGAATCGGCTTTCCCGAATGAACGAGTTCGAGCTTCCGGACTGGCTCAACTATCCTGTTCTCGCGTCTCTGTCCTATGAAGCGCGCGAGAAGCTCAACCGCGTTCGGCCGGGCAACCTGGGCCAGGCAGGCCGAATTCCCGGGGTGTCCCCCAGCGATCTTCAGGCCCTTGTCCTTGAGGTAATGCGCGGGAGGCCGCGTAGGGAAGGAGCGTGTTTCACGTGAAAACTCAAGTGGGGACATGTTTCACGTGAAAACACCATTGACCGGGTGTTTACGGAGCAATCGCTCTCGCCTATATTGAGGAAGCTGCAACATACAATATTCGCATTATCTGGTCGTAAGTTATTGTCAATAAAGGGCTTACTAACTATTTATGACCAGAACGATCGCCGTTGCCAACCAAAAAGGCGGGGTGGGTAAGACAACCACAGCCGTCAATCTCGCGGCTTCACTTGCCATCGCCGAGCGACGCACCCTGCTGGTGGATGCGGATCCTCAAGGGAACGCAACGAGCGGCGTGGGAGCCTCCCGCGATCCCGCCAAAGCGTCACTCTACGACGTAATCATCGGCGGGCGACCACTCGAAGAGGCCATCCAGCTCGACGCGGACTTGCCGTTCCTTCATGTGTTGCCGGCCAACCAGGAGCTCGTTGGCGCCGAACTCGAATTGGTGGACCTCCCGTCGCGTGAAACCATGTTGCGGCGCGCACTGGCCCCCGCACGCGACGCCTATGATTTCATCCTCATCGATTGCCCTCCCTCGCTCGGGCTGATCACGCTCAACGTCTTGACCGCCTCGGATGCCGTGATCATTCCGATTCAATGCGAGTACTACGCGCTCGAGGGCATCTCCCAGCTGCTCAATACGATTCGCCTGGTGCAGCAGAATTTCAATCCGGAGCTGGCAATCGACGGCGTGCTGCTCACCATGTACGACTCCCGGCTCAACCTGTGTCGCCAGGTGGCCCATGATGCGAAAGAGTATTTCGGGCCCAAGGTGTTCCGCACCGTCATTCCACGTAACGTGCGGCTGGCGGAAGCGCCGAGTTTCGGCAAACCCATTTTGATGTATGACGTCCAGTCGGTGGGCGCGAAGAGTTACATCGCGGTGGCGCAGGAGCTGCAGCGACGCAGTGACGCTTTGCTCGGAGACATCCGGCCCGCGCATGCACACCGAACCGGAGGTCATGTCGGTGAGTGAAACACGACGCCTCGGCCGCGGCCTCGAGGCACTGTTGGGCCCGATCTCTCGCGAGCAGGCCCAAGCATCGGGAGCCCTTCGCGAGCTACCGGTTACCTCGATCCGGCCCAACCCCTACCAGCCCCGGCGCGAGTTTGATCCGGTTGCGCTGAACGAGCTCGCGGCCTCCATCGGGGCGTCGGGACTGCTACAGCCGATTATCGTGCGGCCGAAGCAGGGGATCTATGAGTTGATCGCAGGGGAGCGGCGATGGCGCGCCGTCCAGCAGCTGGGATGGCATCACGTGCCCGCGGTGATCAAGGACGTGAACGATCAAGCTCTCCTGACTCTGGCGCTGATCGAGAATCTCCAGCGCGACGACCTCTCCCCGATCGACGAAGCGCTGGGGTATCAGCGGTTGATCGACGAGTTTGCGCTGCCGCAGGGCGAAGTGGCGAAGCTGGTCGGTCGGGATCGCTCCACCGTGAGCAACCTTCTTCGATTGTTGCGTCTCCCCGCGGAAGTACAGAGTCTGCTCCATCAGCGGTCGCTCAGCGAGGGCCACGCGCGCGCGTTGCTCGGCCTCGAGGACGCCACCCATGTCACTCGCTTTGCTCATCTGGCGGTGGAACATGGATGGTCGGTCCGAGAGATGGAGGCGCAGGTCCGCGGCGACGCGGTGAACCCACCGGCCGGAACCAAGAGAATTCGCCGAGGCCGGCCTCCGCTCCGCACCGCCGCAGCGGAAGTCCGCCGGGTGGAAGAAGTGCTGCGAAAACGGCTCGGTACGGACGTTCGAGTAACCGCGAAACGTCGGGGTCGTGGTGCTGTCACGATCAGCTACTACTCCAACGACGACCTAGCCCGGATTCTCGAGCTGGTCCTCGGCGAGCCCTTTGGGGGATGACTGGCCATCGGCGGGGCGTCTCGATCATCATCCACGAGGACGGCGCACTCGACTCAAAGACCTTCCGCGTGCCGCTCGTCATCATGCATCTGCTTCTCGGTCTTGGTGTCGCGTTAGCCGTGTGCATCACGTTGGGCCTCGCCTTCTTCGTCCCAATCGCCCGGCAAGCTGCTCGAGTCCCTGGACTCCGGCGAGACGTGCAACGACTGTCCACCGACAATCTGAAGATTCGTGCCTTGGCGTCCGCCCTCGACTCAGCCGAAGCCCGATACGGCCAAGTTCGTCGAATGATGGGGGCAGACATCATCCCAGATCCCGTCGTGCTCGGCTCGACGCTTCCGGTGGCCCCCGTGCTATATGTCCGGCCTCCTCGGGGTACCCGCCGACTAGGTGAGGGCCCCTCCCTTCCGACTCATTGGCCGTTGGACGAGGCGGGGTATGTGACACGCGGGCAAGTGGATCCAGATTCGATTGGCCGCGATACTCACCCGGGCCTCGATGTGGCCATTCCGATCGGACGACTCGTGCGAGCGAGCGGTGGCGGCGTGGTCCTTCAGACCGGTGAAGAACCCGAATACGGACTGTTCGTGCTCATCCAACATGCGGACGGCTATCAATCGATGTATGGTCACCTCTCCCGAATCACTGCGATCCAGGGAGAGCCCGTGAACGCAGGTGAGGTCGTCGGGCGCTCCGGCAACTCCGGACGGTCGAGCGCACCCCACCTTCATTTCGAAGTTCGGCTGAACGGCGTCGCGGTCGACCCCGCCACCGTCTTGAAGGAGGATCACTGATGGCGTTCTTCACTCAGGGTACTGCTGCGAATGGGTCCGCGGCCAATCCGGCCAGTGCAGCGCGGCGCCGGGCCGACCAAAGCGGCCTGTCGATCGTTTCTCAGGACCTCGTCATCACCGGCGATCTCGAAGCAGCCGGGGTCATCAAGATCGAAGGACGCGTCGTCGGCGTGGTCCGGGCGGGAGGGCAAGTCCTTCTCTCGGCCGGGGCCCAGGTCGAGGGTGACATCCACACCGCGGAGGCGGTGATCGGTGGGGAGGTTCGGGGCGGGATTCATGCGAGCGAGCGCGTCGAGATCCAGCCCAGTGCGGTGGTTCACGGCGACATCCACACCAGTCGTCTCCTGATCCACGAAGGCGGACAGGTGAACGGGAACGTCATGATGAAGCTCATGGAAGAGGCCGCACTTGCGGCCCCGTAAGGGTCGCCGCACCACTCTGCTCGCCTGCCTTGTACTTGCTGCAGGCGGGGCGGCCGCTTGTGGTACCAAGACCGACAGTGGGGGGTTCAGGGTGGCGCTGATCACACCCGGCTCGATCACCGATGCGGCGTGGAACTCCGGGGCCTACGCCGGCCTCACCGAGATCAAAGACTCACTCCACGTTTCGGTAAGTCACATGGAAGCCCGGACTCCAGGGGAACAGGAGGAGGGCCTCCGGACGTACGCGGCACAGGGGTATGATCTGGTGTTCGGCCACGGGTTCGAGTTTCAAGGTGCGGCCGAACGGGTGGGGAAGGAATACCCGAAAACGGTCTTCATCATTACCTCCGGGGAAAAAGCTATCGGGAACGTGGCGCCTCTGGTCTTCCGACTCGATGAAGCGAGCTACCTTGCTGGCATGGTTGCCGGTGGAATGACCAAGACGAACAAGATTGGCTTCGTCGGCGGGATCGAGCTCCCGCCGATCAAGTTGGCGTACGAGGGCTGGAAGAAGGGAGCTCAGGCCGTCAATCCCAGAGTGGAGTCGAGGCTGACCTATCTCAACAATTTTGACGACGCTGCGGCCGGGCATGAAGCCGCGCTGGCTCTGATCCGAGTTGGGGTCGACATGTTCCACCACAATGCCGACGCGGCTGGACTCGGAGTATTTCGCGCCGCGAAGGAGAACCCCGGGGTTTTCATCTTCGGTGCCAATGCGGATCAGACGCCGTTGGCGCCGGATCGGGTCCTCGGGTCCGCGATCATTGACCTCCCGCGGGCGTTTCTCGCCGTTGCGCGAGAAGTGCGCGGCGGCCGATTCGTGTCGAAGGTCCAGTCCTTCGGTCTCAAGGGCGGTGTGGTGCGGTATGTACCAAACTCTGTCCTTGCTGCGCCGATTCCGGCGGTTCTGATCCAGAAGGTTCGTGCCGCGGCCGATTCGATCGAGGCGGGAACGCTGATCCCGGTTCCTCGTGAGGTGGCCAACACGGCGCAAAACGCACCACCATCAAAGGATTCCGCAACCCGGGCCAAGCCGCGGTGACCTCGATTGCGCTCCCGGAAATTGTGGCGTATCTGGACGCGTTCCTGCGCGTTTCGGAAGTACCTGACGACCCCAACGCGGTGAATGGGCTTCAAGTTGAAAATGATGGATCGGTCGATCGGATCATCGCGGCCGTTGACGCGTCCTTGGAAACGATTCAGGGGATTACCCTCGGCGACGGCGTTAGGACGGCCAGCCCGCTCCTTCTCGTGCATCACGGTCTCCACTGGGATGGCAATCAACCCACAATCGGCAGACGCTACCAAAAGCTGCGCCGACTTTTCTCTCAGAATGCGGCCCTATATGCGGCGCATATTCCGCTCGACGTCCATCCCGAGGTTGGCAACAATTGGGTACTGAGCCGCCAACTCGGTTTGAGTGAGCCCACTTGGTTCGACAGTTACAAGGGGGCACCGATGGGCGTGAAAGGCGTGTTGGCAATCCCTCGTGAGGAGTTGGCGAACCGCTTGGAGACTCTACTGGGGTGCTCGGCCCGCATCGTTCCAGGGGGCCCACCACGCACCCGACAAATAGGGATCATTACCGGGGCGGCCGGCGGCCGGGTGCGGGCCGCCAAAGAGGCCGGGATCGACACGTTCGTCACGGGCGAGGGAGCTCACCACACCTATTTCGACGCGATGGAACTGGGAATCAATCTGATTTACGCGGGCCATTACGCGACCGAACAGGTCGGGGTGAAAGCGCTCGCAGCCCATCTCAGCGCGCGGTTCGACCTACCTTGGGAATTCCACCACCACCCCACCGGGATGTGAGCAGCGAGGTCGTGCTCGAGCTCCGAGGGATAGATAAGTCCTTCGGGCCCGCGGCTGCGCTCGTGGGTGCCGACTTTGTGCTTCGACGCGGGGAAATCCACGCTCTGCTCGGTGAGAATGGGGCGGGGAAGTCGACCCTGATGCACATCGCCTTCGGGATGCTGCCCCCGGACTCCGGCGAGATTCGAGTGTTCGGACAGACCGTGACGGTCGGGTCTCCCCGGGTCGCTCGTCGGCTCGGGATCGGCATGGTGCACCAGCA
>JANYKV010000124.1 GCA_025358055.1 Gemmatimonadota bacterium | reverse complement strand
AGGGAGAGCACCGATTCCTCCGCCTCGAACCGATTGATCACACCGCGCTCCAGGCCGAGAAACACCTGCCGCTGCAATAGATACAGGGCAGGGTCCGACGCCGCCATTTCAAACCGAAACACCGCCTCCGTTCCTGCCGGTGCCCAGGGATCGTGTTCGCGGGCAATGGCGAGAGCGTGCTCCGGTGCGACCGCGAACCAGTCGCTTCGATCGCCATCTGGACAAATCGCCTCGCGCTGATACTCCCGCCCGAAATTGTAGATGGTCACGACCCGTGGATCGGCAACCATGCGGCTCGGGCCTGCCTGCCGGATCCACACTCCGGTGCGGGGAAAGGCAACCAGATGGTACTGGATCGGGCCCGAATCGCGGAACCGGGGGTCGCGAACGGCACACCGAAAGGCCCCAACACGAACACTCGGAGTGACGAATAGGATTCGGTCGAGGGGCCCCATAGTATCGAGACTAGACGGCGAACACGGACCTGAGGTTTTAGCCGTTGGAGCCAGGACACTAGGCCGACGAGCTGAGCCGCCTCAGCGTCGTTAGGTCATTCGCCGACGCGCTGAATCGCGAAACGCTCGGAGGCGTGAACACAGACCATGGCGAGTCGTTCGTCACCGATCGCGGTAAAGCGGTGTGGCGTTGACGACCCGATCACGACGATGTCGCCAGCGCCGGCGACGACCTCCTCCCCATCGACGACCATCGCCGCTTGACCGGAAAGCACAATGCAGGTTTCGGAATAGGGATGCTGATGTAGTCCTGGGCCCTTCCCTGGCGGAAGGTTCCCCTGGAAGAAGGAAACGCCGGCGCCGTATGGCTCGCCTTCGAACTCGACATCGGCAATTGTGCCTTTCCGCTGATCGCGACGATGCAGAATGTGGAACATTCGTCCTCCGGACGATGGTGGATGGTGGCTGGACGCCGCTCGTCGCTCAGGAAGAGGCCGGTGGCGTGGCCGGCGTGAGCCGGTGGCGAATCATGATCTCGGTCAGCTTCGCTCGGTCCGGCGGCCCGCCGGCCGCCGCGTTGATCACCTCGGCGGACTCGCGGAAATACTGGGGACCGATCGCGGCCGGTGTGATCACGCAGAGTACCTTCACACCCTGGGGGCCGTTGTTGTCGAACCGGTGAATGGCGCCGCGCGGAATGCAGAGTGCCTGCCCCGGCTCGACGTCAATTTGCTTTCCGTTCACGGTCCAGGTCAGCACGCCATCGATGCCGTAGATTGTCTCCTCGTAATGGTCATGGCTATGCGCTGGAGCTGCCAGGCGCTGCGCGCCGGGGACGAGGAGTTCAAAAGCCGCGATGCTGCCGGCCGAGTGGTCACCGGTGAGCAAGAAGCGCACTCCAAGCGGACCGAGACGGATAGTCTCATCAGAGGGATTGACGCGGAGGTCGATGGTTTGGGGTACCACGGGCTTCTCCTTATGTTTCAGTAAACTGTGTTTATAGTCGACATAAGGTAAACGCCATTTACGGACCTGTCAATGCCTGCATCGCCCCAAACTGCACCAGTCAAAGCGACGGATATGCTCATCGGCGCGCTGCTGCGGGTTCCAGCTCAAGCGATCCAGCGCCGGATCATCCAGGAACTCAACGCGGCCGGCTTCACGGAGCTCAGTATGCCGCATATGGCGGTGTTGCAATTCCCGGGTCCAGACGGGGTTCGCCCTGGCGTGCTCGCCGAGCGGGCCGGCATGAGCAAGCAGGCCATGAACCAGCTGCTCCGGAGCCTCGAAGCGCTCGGCTATATCATCCGGTCCGACGCCCCCGACGAGGGCCGGGCGCGGATTATCCGCTTTACCAAACGCGGACGCGCCGCCTACTCAAAAATCTACGACATACTCCAGGACATCGAGCGCGAATGGAAGGCTGAACTAGGCCCCAAACGATTCGCTCACCTCAAAGAGCTGCTAGGCCGCGTGTGGGAGAGCCCGTTGACGCGCTAGCGGCGGCTTCGTAGCGGATCAACAACAATTATCTCGCGGGCAAAACCGACGTGGACTGTGTGGGGATGGCCCCGGGGAGACCTCTGGATGGTCCTGCCTCGTGCCGGCTTCGGGTGCCACACTTCGCCAGCTTATCTGGCTCACCAGGGTCAGGTAGGAGGGGCGGTCCAATTCACTGAATCTGCGTACAGCTTTAATCCCCGCCCAGGTGCGCCGGTAAGTTTTGCCACGCCCCCGCCAGCACCCACGTGCCGGCCCTGGATCTGATCTGCGGACTGGCGGTGGTACCCGCGACGACTCACGTTGGGTTGAGCGAATTGCGGGAGGCCTTGCCGTCGTGCGTCGCGCCCCGTAATTTCGCCCTCTATTCACATCAACGGAGGATGTAAACATGTTCGACCCCAAGCACTCCACGCATCGGCGCGGGTTCCTCAGCGGAATCGCCGCCACGGCCACCGCCCTGGGCCTAGGCCAGCTCGTGCCGCGCGGCCTCACCGCCCAACCGGGGCCCCGACCCAATGCCGCCGATCCCGCCTACGAAGCGTGGCTCAGCAAGATCACCGGCAAGCACAAAATGGTGTTCGACGCACCCGAACCGAATGACGGGATGCCGGTGGTCTGGCCAAGGGTGTGGCTCGACACGACGAACGCGAACTACGGCACGACTGACGCCCAGAACAGCGCCGTCGTCATCCTGCGGCACGGAGCGATCGGTTTCGCTCTGAAGGATCCGATGTGGGCGAAATACAAGCTCGGGGAGGTGTTCAAGATCAACGAAGGATCCGCTCCGGCCACTCGCAATACTTGGATCAAGCCGCTTCCCCTCCCGCTGCCGGGCACCGGCGTCGAGGCGTTGCTAGCGAAGGGTGTCCTCTTCGGCGCGTGCAACATAGCCCTCAGCGTCTACTCGGGGATGGTTGCGCAGAAGATGGGAATGGATGCGGCCGCAGTGAAGGCCGACTGGATTGCAAACCTGATTTCGGGAGTTCAGGTCGTGCCGTCAGGCGTCCTCGCGGTCAGCGGAACTCAAGAGAAGGGCTGCGCGTACTGCTTCGCTGGCTGAGGTGGTCGCAGCACCCACCGGACGACGATAGCTGGGTAGGGAAGGAGGCATGTCCCTGCTCGGCGTGGCATTAGTGCTCCATACGCGTACGAACCACAACCTCACGTATCGAATGGATCACGAGCTCCGGATCCTCCAAATGAATGTTGTGCCCTGCCTTGGCGGCAAAGATCAGCTGTCCTCGGTGGGAGAGTTGGGCTAGGTCGGTCTGCAAAAAGCGTCTCTCTTTCTCAAGGCTATCCGCCGAGATGCTCATCCCCATCGGATAGTCCCCGTGGGTCCGCGCGAGCACAGTCAACTCTCGGTTTCCGAACGAAGCTCGGTCGAGCAGTCGCGCTTCGTGCAGGCGCGCCAACTCCTCAGGCGACCAATCCAGCTCCGCGGCTTGGGCCATGCGATACACTGGCTGCGCTTCCGCCCATCGCCACACCCGCTGGGCCGCAGCCGGCAACTGATCCAGCGGAAACTCCAGAGCCCCGCTGGTCGGCTGCGCGGCGCTGTCTCGAGCCTGGCGTAGCATCTCCGTGTCGAGACGAATCCGCGGTGGGGGGAAGGGCCGGCCGCGAGCGGCATCGCGAATCCGGTGAGGCTGACCACCATAGACGACACGTTGGTCTTCGTGGACCGCGTCGACCAGCACCATTCCCACAACCTCGCTGGTGTACCGCTCCGCAAACCCTCGAACGACGAGTCCGCCATAGGACTGACCGACGCAGATGTATGGAGGTTTTATGTGCGCTCGCTCGAGGGCCGTATGCAGCTCCAGCGCCAATTGCGCAAAGGTGCGAGGTCGATTCCCTGGATCGCTCCACGCGTAGCCACCCCTATCGTAGCTGCAAACTCGGGCAAATGAGCTGACGCCGGGTTGGACGAGGGCCCAGATGATGGAGAAGTCGCCGGTGCCGGCTTCAAGGAGTACTGACGGTGAACCGGTTCCGGTGCAATAGAGGTGAAGGAGTTGTCCACCGACTTCCACGAGTTGACCTGGAGGTGCCGGCCCCGCCTTTGCAGCCTGCTGGGCCACAAGCGAACTCCGGAGGACAGGCCCGCGAACAATCAGGTCCGCTAGAATGAACGCGATCGCCAGTCTTCTACGCGCAGCATTTCGCACGATGGCCTCGAACCCAGGGAGAATCTGCGAACGACGGGCTGGGTAATGTGCCCAAGGTCAGACACGAGAGGCAAGGAAAGGGTTGGCATTTACTTCGCCGTTCTGATCGTCTCCCGAATCCACTCGACGTGATCTGACACGCGGGTGAAGTGGTCGACCGCACCATAGGTACCCGGACCCGCAGACCCGTCGAATCCTGCCGAACTCACTCCCGCCACGAACGCGCGGCCGCCCGCCTCGAGCAGGGCGGGGCCGCCGCTGTCACCACGTCCCGGCGCGCCCTCGAGATCGGTCCCGTCCGGCGGAGCATGGAAGCGAAAAACCAAGTGGCCCCCTCCGCTGCTTTCCACTTTGCCGGTGGCGCCCCGCACGAGACCGTCCTGCTGCCAAGGGCCTCCCTTTCCGGAACGCGTATCTCCATGGCCGACCAAGATCGCGATCTGTCCCGCTTCGTCGCGTCCTTCATAGAGTGGAAGAGGTGAGACACCTGTGACGGGAGTGCTCAGTTGGATCAGCCCGATATCATGCGGCCCCAGCTCGACCCACTCGGGGTGCACCACAACCCGGCGAATGCCATACGTCTTCCCCCCGATGCTTACCAACGCGCGGCTCGCATTGATGCCGCCGTGACATGGGCAGCGGTCAGCACCCACTCCGGGTCGATCAGGGTGCCATCGCCGGCGCGCCCGACCTTCGCGACGGCGGGAAAGCGTTCCCCCAGGCGTCGGTACCGGTCATCGGGACGATCGTCCCGGATGACAATGACCCTTGCGGGCACTGAGGTCTGGGCTGCACGGGTCAATCCGGCGGAGCGGCCCAGGAGGGTGACGATCGCGAATGAGCGGACGAGCATTTACCGAACTCCTAGATCCGGGGACCTCCTAGCGATGAGCGACCACGCCCCAAGGTCGCAGTACCGCTCTCACCAGCCAAGGCCCCTCCTTCCGGGGAAGTATCCAAGCCGGGAAATGATGGTCTGTCTCTGGCCGTCATCGATTTCAAGACTGCGGAAAATGGGAGAAGGGCTTGCCCGGGCAGGCTCAATGACGCCGACCCGGGCACCTCAATCAGAACCCTACTTGATAGGAAATAGCTGGCCTGGGCCAACGTCATGCGCTAGGGCCCACGGGGCAATCTGACGCCCGATCGCCAACCCGGTCTGTCCATCAAACAGATAGTGCAGCCCTCCGAATGTGCGGGACAGGGCGGCCTGATCGGCGAGCCGCTTGAGATGCGGGGCTTCGCTTGGGAATAGGGTGCCCAACACTGCCATGAACGTACCGGTGACGCAGGCATGGTTCGATGGATAGGATGGGTGGTTCGGCAAGGGCACTGAGAGGGTGATCAGCGGATCCGCCATTGTGGGCCGGAGGAGCCAATAGGTGTATTTGGCGTCATGGCAGGCGATGAATCCGTCCATCGCCGCTTGGTTCGCCAGCGCGAGGGTATGGGCCGCGTCGCGCTCGGAGAGATGATGCCTCGCGATCAAGTCCGTCGCCACGAAATTGTGGTAGGCCGGAATGAGCTTGAATCCGCCGGGCAAGGCCCAGAACTTGGCGATTTGATCTTGCTCCAGCGTTCGGTTATCCGAGTAATGCCGAACGAGGGCCAAGGCGCTCAGGAATGCCGACGATCCAAACGCCGGGGGCGGTGGCGGCCGGAACTGCGAGCCCGAAGAAAGGAAGAACGGCCGCATGTCGCCCAGCCTGGGTGCGATTGGCGGCGCGGGCGGCAACGCCAGGCTGAACCAGAACCCCGGTCCAACCGGCACGGTTCCCGTCCATACCAGGTTGAAGTTATCGTTGGCTGCACTCGCGATGACTTGCGCGCCAATTCCGCGCCCGATCAGGACGCCCGCGGCAAATTCCGCGGCGCCTGCGTCCGGCTGCCCGACGAGCGATTCGAGGTAGGTGGCCTCGGCCGGATAGATCCAACTCAAGACGGCGACTGAAGCGCCCGTCGCAGCGCCTCGGGCCGACGGATGTGCCGCGTCGGACTCGGCCGTGACGACCGCATTGTATTGTGCCAGCGATAAGTAGGCGAGCCCGCGCAGGCCCACTTGCTGAGGCGGCCCGTATTTCTGAGAGAGGTTCCGAGCCAATTCGTTCCAACGCGATGAGGCGGTTGCCCCGGAGACCTGGGCCGAGGGGCTGGCGGTTGGGGATTGTTGCGACGGGCTGGGTGCAGTCGAAGCCGCACCATCGTTGCAAGCACTGATTCCTACGGTTGCTACGAGCCAGAGCGACGAAAGAACTGCCTTGGTCCACTGCATGGGGACCTCCAAGTGGTGCGCCGCATCGGCCATGAACCGATGGGCGCGAGTTGAGGAATAGAAACGCGAATACCACATATAGACTCAACGGCTGACTCGCTTCTGACCGGTGGCTGACCAACATCTGACTTAGATTGTGCGATCAGGGGCTCGTCAGAAATCCAAGATTAGGCACAAGGGCGGGCGGCTTCACGGCGTGAGGTTTGGACGCCGGGAACCTGATGACGTTTGAGGCGGCGGTTCCTGCCTGAGCGGCGGCGGCCTCGCGACCTCGGTCCGCTCGTCGGCAGCGCCAACGTCGGCCTTGGAGGCCGAACGCATCAGCTCCCGCGACGCCGACTAGCGGAAGTCGATGGTTGACGCGCGGCGCGCGTTCGCTGATTCTTCTCTGTAAATGGAGATCGGGTTAGAATGGCGGCCCTCTGCCGCTGGGACTGACAGAACCGAGGCACGGTACGTCCAACCCTCCGAGTGATCTCGTTGCGGCCCTGAGTGATCGCTATCGCCTGGTGCGTGAATTGGGCGCCGGAGGCATGGCCCGCGTCTATCTCGCCGAAGATCTCAAGCACCCTCGTCAAGTGGCGATCAAGGTCCTCCGGCCCGAGCTTGCCGCGGTCGTGGGGGCCGAACGGTTCCTTCAGGAAATCCGCGTCACCGCGACGCTCCAGCATCCACACATTCTTGGCCTGATCGATTCCGGGGTCGTTGTGCTGGCGGACAAGGCGGTCCCTCTTCCCCTTTCCCTGCCGTACTACGTCATGCCCTTCGTCGACGGCGAGTCCTTGCGTGACAAGCTCAAGCGCGAGACGCAGCTCCCGGTGGACGAAGCGCTCGCCATCACGATGGCTGTGGCGACGGCGCTCGACTATGCGCACCGACACGGCGTGATACATCGCGACATTAAACCTGAGAATATCCTGCTGCACGACAGTCACCCCATGGTCGTGGATTTCGGCATCGCCCTTGCGTTGAGCACCGCCGGCAACACTCGGCTGACCGAGACGGGACTCGCCCTGGGAACCCCGCAATACATGAGTCCGGAGCAGGGGCTGGGCGAGCGAGAGATCACGAGTCGAACCGACATCTACTCGTTGGGGTGTCTCACCTATGAAATGCTGGCCGGTGAACCACCGTTCACCGGCCCGACGGCACAAGCGATTTTCAGTAAGGCCATGACCGATCCTCCCCGGCCGGTTCACGCTTCGCGGCCGGCGGTGCCGCCGGCGGTCGACGCCGCACTGGGCAAGGCCCTCGCCAAAGTCCCCGCCGATCGGTTCGCCACCGCGGGGC
>JANYKV010000113.1 GCA_025358055.1 Gemmatimonadota bacterium | reverse complement strand
CTGGCCGCCTCGGCGATTGCGTTTGCCATCCTGCTCAACGCCGCCCGGCGCGACGTGCCCTACATCATTCTCGCGGGGGCTCTCGCGTATGCGGGGTCGCTCCTGGGCACGCGGCTCCTCGGCGCTGAACTCGGCGTGTTTCTCGGGGCGCTGATTGTGGGAGTAACGAGCAACCTATATGCGCGTTGGTCCAATCGTCCGGGCGCCATCACGCTGGTACCCGGTGTCCTCCTTCTCGTCCCCGGCACAATCGGATTTCGAAGTGTCGCCGCGCTCGTCGAGAATCGGGTCGTCTCCGGGGTCGAAACGGCATTTACCACGATCCTGATGGCGGTTGCCCTCGTCGCCGGCCTGTTCATCGGAAACATGCTGCTGCCGGAGCGACGACTCGGCTAACGTGGCGCTTCTCGAATAGAAAGGGGTTCACATGCCCACATTTGCGCGATCGCCGCGGGCCGGCCGGCGGCTTGGGTTTTTGACGGTCGCTCTCTTCGCGGCGCCCGTGTGGCATCACGCGCAGGCCCAGAGCAATCCGGCGACGACAGTGTTCGTAGTGCGACATGCGGAGAAAGGGCCGGAATCTCCAGACCCTTCGCTCACCTCGGCGGGCCGAAAACGCGCCGAGACCCTCGCCTGGATGTTGGGTGACGCCGGCATTACCACGGTCTATGCGTCGGAATTCAAACGCACTCAGGAGACCGTGGCGCCCCTCGCGACGCGGCTCCGGATCACACCGATCATCCTCCCCGCGCGCGAGACCGAAGCACTGGTCGCCCAACTCGCCCATCTGCCGGCCGGTACCCGCGCGTTAGTCGCGAGCCACAGCAATCTCGTGCCGGTCATCATCGCGCGACTGACTGGGGTGAAGGTGTCGGAGCTGACCGATGCAGACTATGATCGGCTGTACGTGGTCACTTTGCGTGGAGACGGTCGGGGCGAGGCCCATCTGATCCATTTTGGAGAGGCCGCCTCCACGGCGCCATGAATTGCGTCCGCTCCCGATAGAACGGCGCGGACATGATCGCGCTGTAGGTGATAGAGGGCGCACCCAAAGCCGCAGGCAGCCGTCTCGGCCACAACCTGAAGCAGGCTTGCCCCGTACGCTCCATTCCATCCGCGGAGGAATTCAAACGCCAGCGCACCTACCGCGCCGACACCGAGGATATGTTGCCTGTCGTCCCGAGGAACGACTTCTCGCCGACCTCGCCATTCCGCGACAATGTAGCCGAGGAGCGTAAAGGCCGAGACATTCTCGAGCAAACCCAGTATCGAGGCTTGGGTGAGGTGTTGCACGCTCGCGTCCACTCCCATCGTCATCGACCAACCCCAGCGCAGGAGATTGGTCGGGGCGAGGGCGCGGGCGAGGAGATACGCAGCGAAGAGAGGCAGCGCATGGCGCAGCGCTCTCCCTTCAAATCGCCGTTCCGGATCCAACATTTCGTGTTCACCCCCCGCCAAGAACAACAGGCACCCCAGTCCGGCCGTCGTCACGACTAGAAGCGCCGGTCGGTGCACCAACCCAGGAAAGGCCCCGACCACGAACCAGAGACACCCGATCGCGCACAACTGCCATCGCGCGATTTCGACGCGCGGACGCAAATGGTGATGGTACATCGAAACCAGGATCGCAACCCCAAACCCGGCGAGACTGACAGTCCCCCCGAAATGCCCGCCAAACTGCTCGGTCGACAATCCGTCCAGCCAAAGTAGAGGAACCAGGAGGTACACGAGACCCGTCAGCGGCAGATCAAGCGCATGGGCACCCACGAACCGTGCATCCACGGTAAGGCGTCTGGCCAAGAGGCGCTGTAAGTGCGCTCCGATCCACGCGCCGGAGGCATTGGCGAGGGCGTCGGCCGGCGAACAGTACCGAGTCTCCTCAAACAGTTGCGTCAGCTCGATCACGGAGCTCAGACCCAAGGCGAACGCAAACACCGGCCATTGACGCTCCCTCTCTTTCGGGAGCGACCGGGCGCGAAAGAAAAAGCCCAGCGGAACAAACAGGACGACATTGGCAATACCATCGATCGGACTGCCGTAAGGGATCACCCGGAAGTGACTGGGAACCGCAAAGTCGAATGGCGAGAGTGTGATGATGAGGGTAACGATCAACATGTACCCGAGGAGCGCGAGACCCAGCCGGCGCCGGGTGCCCCTTGGTATCGCCAACCGGTCCACCGAGGGTCGGATGACAGCGCGCATCTCCCCCAGTATCGGGCGGCGACCCACGAACCTGGAGTGCTCCCCCTACCGATTCCCGATGACCACCGCGCTGGTCACGCCGACCGCCATGAGCGGCTGGTTGGGCTCACCGGCGAGCTGGAGGAGCAACGAATTCGTGCTTGAATCGAGCGCCCTCCAGGTCGAGCCATCGAAGGTAAGGAGCGTGCCATCTTCGCCCCCGGCGTACACCTCGGTCGGCCCCGTACCCCACACGCTTCGAAGCTCCTTGCTCGTTGGACTCTGCATCGGGTACCACTGCTTGCCGTCATAACGAAGAATGGTCCCTCCGGCGCCCACAACGAAGAGATCGTTCGGCGCACTTCCCCAAACACCGCGCAGGAGGCTGTGCGACCCACTCGTCATCGGTGTCCAGGTTCCGCCGTCGTACCGGAGGATGGTCCCACTGTCGCCCACGGCGAACGCCAGCTGGGGCGAGAGGCCCCAGACATGACGCAGAAACCGGTTGGTCGGTGAATGCATCGCCTCCCACCCCGTGCCGGACCCGCGCAGGATGGTGCCGCCGGACCCAACGATCAGACCCGGATCATTCCCAGTCGGGGGATACCAGATAGACCGGAGCAACTGGGTAATCCCAGTGGGGATCCGGCTCCACGAGGTCCCGTCAAAATGAAGTATTGTGCCCGTGTCGCCGACGACTGTGAGATCCTGAGGGCCCCGCCCGCCAATCCCGAAGAGGTCTTGCGTCGTGGCCAACGGCTGTGGGACCCAGGTCGACCCCTCACGACGGTAGATCGACCCTGCCGAGCCGACGGCAACGGCGGACGCGCCAAATCTGCGAAGGGCGAAGAGCGCGGGTGAGGAGGTGCCGAGCACCCAGCCCGTGTTCGAACGGAGGGCGACCGACCCACTCCAGGCCGCCACTCCAACATCGGTCGGGCTGGTACCGAACACGGCGCGAAGGTTCTGGGCCGTCGCTGATTGGCGTACGAGAGTCCATGCCGTGCCATTGTAGAATATGACCGTGCCGTTGTTGCCCACCGCGTAGATGTTCCCCGCGTCAACCCCCCAGATGGCGAACAACGCCGCCCGCGTCGGCGTAGGACTCTTGGTCCAGACCGTTCCGTCATAATGGAGAATCGTCCCTTCGATTCCGACGGCATAGATGTTCGAGCCACTGCTGCCCCAAAGACCGAACAGCACGTTTCCAGTACCACTCGACATTGATTGCCAGGAGACGCCGTCGAAGTGAAGCAACACGCCATTTTGTCCGCTGGCGAATAAATCGGTCGGACTCGATCCCCAAATGCCCCAGAGCTCGGCCACCGCTGGCAATGGTACCGCGACCCACTGCCCCTGATCGAGTTTCAGAAACGTCCCCACGCCCACGATGTAGACGTGAGAGGCATCGAGGCCCCAGACCTTGAGTAGCGTCTGAACCGTAGGGCTCGCCATGGTTGACCACACCGACCCATCGAAAGACAGAATCGTCCCGCTGGTTCCCACCGTGTACAAATTCGAGCGCGAGGAGCCCCAAATGGCCACCAAGGTTTCTGTGGTCGGGACCGGCATCAGGCTCCACGTGGCCCCCGCATCGACCGTGTGCAGCACAATGCCACCCTGTCCAACGGCGAATGACTCTGATGGCGAAGCCATCCAGAAACCGAGGAGGGACACGTCCGTGAGACCGCGGAGTTCGGTGGTCCAATGCGTTGCGGGAGGGGTGGCGGCGGTGACCGTGATCATGGAGGATCCAGTGCGTCCGTCGATGATGGCGTCAATCCGGGCGGTGCCGACCGCCACGCCGGACAGGCTCCCATTCGAGGAGACGCCAACCACGCCGGGATTGGCCGAACGCCACTGCACCTGACGGCCTGTAACCAACGATCCAGCGGGATCCAGACCTTGTGCGGCAGCGACGACTCCTCCGCCGACCTGGAACCACGCCGTGGCGGGGGTCACGACGACGGTCGCGACTTGGCCTGGGCCCGTCGGTTGGGTGGTGGGGTCACCCCCGCAGCCGGTCCCCAGCAACAGGAGGCCGATGCCCACTGGCCTCCAGTGGCGGGGCACCGCTATCGCTCCAGGCGACGCAAAAGTGTCAGGATGAGTGCGTCCTGTAACCGATCCGGGAGCACCAGGCGGAGGAGAAGGCGAAGTTTCGCGTCTTTGCCAACGAGATAGCGCGTCCGAGGATCCGCGGAAGTGATGGCGTGCTCGACGGCATCGGCCACCTCACCGGCCGGCACGGCGCGTTTGGCCGATGACAGGAAGAGCCGGCGAAACGCGAGCAGGCGGCGTCCATATTGTTCTTTGGCAACGGCGGGCAACTCATCGAACAACGCCTCGTACCCACTCTTGCCCTTGTCCCAGATCGGAGTCGCCACCGCACCGGGTTCAATGACCGCGACCTGTATGCCCCACGGATTCAGTTCACCCCGGAGGGCATCAGTGATCGCTTCGACGGCGTGCTTCGACGCCGCGTAAGGTCCGATAAACGGATTCGCGGTCCGGCCGGCGATTGACCCGATGTTCACGATCCGCGCACCGCCACTCCCACGCCACATCCGCAACGCGGGAAGGAACGACTGCGTCACGGCGACCAGACCGACGACGTTCACTTCGAACTGCAGGCGAACCAGAGCCAGCGGGAGATACTCGAGCGGTCCACCCACGACGATGCCGGCATTGTTGACCAGCGCGGCGAGTCCGTCGGCGCCGACCACCGAGCGCACCAGTTCGGCGGCTTGGAGGAGGGAGTTAGGGTCGGTCACATCCAGAAGCACCCAGGTTAACCTGGAAGAGGTGGACGCCTGGAGACGAAGGCCATCCGCCTCTTTCCGAACCCCGGCAATGACGCGGTAGCCCAGTTGATGAAAACGCTGCGCACAGGCTTCGCCGATACCGGTTGAGGCCCCGGTGATCAGAACCGTGGGAGCATGGTCGTCTGACATGCCTGGAAAGTACGGCCCCGGGCCCGAACGGCGAAAGGTCAGAGCCCTGCTCGTGGGATACTACCGCGCGCCGATTACGACCGAGAACGACTTGCTGAGGACTCCATCGGAGGCGGTCACCTGGACCATGCGGAGCGCGGTGTGGACAATCGCAGTCCCGCCCCGGGCGAAACTGAGAACGTCACGCGTTCCAGGATCGCGAATCATCACCATCGGATACCGCGCCGAATCCCACGCAATCCGGACTCGCCCCGGACCTGCCGGGGTAGCCGTGATTTCGTCCGGCCCGGGAAGCGTCGGAGTGATGGGAGGCGCCGCCGAAACAACCGGAGATATCCGGCTCACGTCGAGGCTCGGGCCTCGAAGGCGGATGCCCACCAACCGCTGCTCGATCGGACGATTGACCGGGACGACAATCGCGAAATGTTGCTCCGGCCCCCGGGGCAGATCGGGGACTTCCGCGACGTCCACTGGGTATGAGAAGAGAACCGAACCGTCCGCGGCCAGGCCTTCCACGCGATTGACGCCGGCCTGCCTAGGCATCCGAGCGGGCGCCTCGAGACGGAAAGTCGGCTCGAGAATTGCGCCCCGAGGAGTCATCCGGCCCCAAATGAGAAGACCCGCGCTGGCGCCAACGACCGTGGGGGAGCCGCTCACGGGCGGCGCCCCGGTAGGACTCGCCGCCCGGAAATTGAGCATGCCCTGCCAGTTGTAGTCGCTGATCCACGCCGGGCTGCAGTAGCCCATCAGGTCGTAGTTGCTCGATGGAAGCTTGACGGAGAGGCTCGCGAGATCCAAGCCGTACACGCCGATCGTGCCCCCTGCGTAGGGGTATGCGGGATCAGGGCTCGCCGCGCCGCCGCAGGGCGCGTGCAGTCGGCCTAGGTTGTGCCCCATTTCGTGCGCCGCTACGCCAGATGCGCTGGGGAGATAGTCCCAGCCAATTGCCGCTTTGAACCCGCTGGTTGGGGCGCCGACGTAGCCGAGTCCCGCAACACCACTGCTATATGACACTTTCACGACGCCGTAGTAATACCGGCTGCTCGTGTCGGTCGCATTCCGGAGCGCAAGCAACTCGCTGAGCACTTGTCCCCAGGAACCGTTTGCATCATCGCTCACGAGCGCCGGAGCATTCGTGGTGTAAGGCGCTCGGAGGTCGGCGTTGTACCCGGCAATCGGAAGCAGCACCTTGGCGGTCGACATGAATTGGCTGAGGTTTCCGGCGGACACGTTGCCTTGTAAGCCGTCGGAGGACTGGAGAATCGGAACAAAGCGGACGTTGAAGGCCGGGAGCGCTTGAACCGCGGACGCCAGGGGCACCCCAGAATTGGGAAACTGATTATCGTTGCGCGTGGATTCCGCCACACTCGAAGCCGGGTCGACGTCGGCAAGAATCGAGAGTCCGGGCTGTACCAATGCAGCAGGAACCAGCACGTTCCACGACGAACTCAACGTGCTTTCGTCCACGGCCGTCGGTACCGACACGACCGGCGCTGAAATCATGTCGGTCTGTACCAGGCTCCCCGACTGGTAAATCCGGACCCGGACCGGCGGGGCCACGCTGTTCGCTTGGTTTGCTTTGACGAACACCCGAAGGTAGGCATCCCGACCCGCGACAAGCGGGATGGTGCCATCGTAGCGTTGGATACCCTGCGTGAGATAAAAACCATCCAACGACAGATTGAAAGTCGTCGGCGGTCCTGCCGAGTAGGTGACGGACGCATTGGCCACGTTGCCCACCGTGACGCTGGCGGTCTGAGTCGGAGGAGTCGCGGTGTAAACTTGCGCTCCGTTGGTCACGCTCCCGGCGGTGATAGTGTAACTCCCGGGGAAGAGAGCAGCCAAAGTGATCGTCCCAACCACCGCACGATTGTACCCGGACGGCCCGGTGACGACCACCGCACTGCTCACACCGGCGGGCAACCCGGTGATCGAGACGGACAACGTCCCGGTGGCAAGGGAATAGGTCACCGTCCGTGTCGTGGTGCCCCCCTGAGAGACCGTCGCCGTTTGGCTGGCCGGAGCCGGGGCGTAGACCTGACCGCCCACCGAGGTGGTGCCCGCGGCAATGGTGTATGTGCCCGGAATGAGGTTGGTCAGGGTGACCGAGCCGGACGCCGCCTTGGAGTATCCTCCAGGGCCGGTCACCGTCAGTGCGGCAGCGCCACCCGTTGGCAGTCCATTGACCGCCAGCACCAGCGTGCCCGTGCCTAACCCGTACGAGACAGTGCGGTTCACCACCGCGGTCGATGCGACGAGCGTCACGGACTGCGAGGTCGGAGCGGGCTGATACGGCGTGCCACCTATCGTGACCCCCGCCGCGTTGATTGCATAGGACCCCGGCTCCAAACCCGTCAACACTTGGGTGGCGGTGAGAGCCTGGGAAAACCCGTTCGGACCCGCCACGGTAACCGAGGCGTTCGCCCCTGACGGAAGGCCTGAAATGGCCACCACGAGACGGGCCGTCACAACCTGATAGTCCACCCCGATCGTTGTCGGTGTGACCGAAGGGGGGATGGCAATGTTTTGGCTCGGCGATTTCGCCGCAAAGCCATCACCGCCCGTGGTCACCGGAGATGCGGCGACGGCATAGGTGCCCGGAACGAGGCCGAAGAGAGTTTCGCCCGCCACGAGAGAATGCGCGTATCCACCGGGCCCGGACACGGTGATGCTTCCGGTACCGCCGGCCGGTAGCCCCGTCACGGCGATGGCCAAGGCGCCGGTTACAATCGAATACGTCACGGTAGCTTCGGCCGGGGTTCGGCCGGCGATCAGCTCGACGCTTTGGGTCGCGCTGGCGGGGGCGTATCCGTCGTTACCGATTGTCAGACCCGACGCCACAATCGAATAGGTGCCCGGCACCAGGCCATGAAACACCTTCGTGCTCGTGAGGCTGTCGTGAAACCCGCCCGGTCCAGTAACGGTAACGCGGGCGGGGTTCCCATTCGGCAGTCCGGAGACGCCGATGGAGAGGCTCGCCGTGGTTTGCGTGTAGCTGACGGACGCCGATGTCGTGGTCGGCCCGGGGGCAACGCGGATGGTTTGGGAAAGAGGTGCCGCCACGAAATTGTCGGGACCGTCCACGGCGGTGTTCGCCGCCACGAGATAGTCACCCGGCGTTAAGGAGGGCAGAGCCCCGCTGGCGGTCAGGGCGCTGGCATACCCATTGGGTCCGGTGATCTGGACCTGGGCCGGCACGCCGTCGGGCAGCCCCGAGATGGAAATGGACAGTGCACCCGGCGTAGGAGGAGGTTCGACCCCACCCGTGAAATTCTTCTCAGTACCGGGTGCGCAGGCCGCCAGACTCGAAGCGAGCCCAACGAGGAAACCGGTGCGCCGGAATTGGGTGGTGAACAAAGCCATGACGGAACAATCCGTTACCGCGCGAGCATTGTGCGAGACCTCGAAGGGGTCTCCATGGACTGCAAGGAACTGCACTAGTTGGGAAAACCCATTGGGGCAGAACACCTTGCGCACCGACAATCCCGCTCTCTCCGCGCGAAAAAGAGGGCGCCTGTCTCGGGGTTGTGCAGAGAGCGTGCCCGAGAATTGACCTGGTTGGTCGAAGTGGGTAAGGGGACGTTCCGGATGGTCGGGCGAGCACGAGGGACGTGGTTTTGGCCCGCTGTACCCGGGCCCACGCGATCGCCTCAGCGCCGCACCGAAGCAACCGAATGGAGAGGCATCCTCGTCCTAAGGTCGCGAACCACTTGCTTGAACCCCCCTCTGGTCCGATGTTTCGCTCGTCCCCCCTCGGAGTTCGCCATGTCCAATCGCCGTCATTTCCTGTCCGCCGTGCTCGGGACAGGCGTCGCCCTCCCCGGCTTCACCGAACGCGCGATCGCGCAACTGCGGCGCGCCACCGAGGTCGCTGGATCCAGAAACCCCACGCAGGTTGCAGACGACGAGGCCTATTGGACGGAGATCCAGCGGGCGTTTGATTCCGACCGAACGATGATCAATCTCAACAACGGCGGTTGCTGTCCGACCCCGACCCACGTGCTGGAGGCCATGATCCGTGACCTCCGATTCAGCAATGAGCTCCCCGTCATTCATATGTGGTCGGTGTTAGAGCCCCGGGTCGAAAGCGTGCGGCGCGACTTGGCCCACGATTTCGGATGCGACACCGAAGAGCTCGCGATTACACGCAACGCTTCCGAGGCCCTTGAAATCATGATTTTCGGCCTCGACCTCAAGCGGGGCGACGAAGTGATTGTGACCAATCAGAACTACCCGCGAATGCTCACGAGTTGGGGGCAGCGGGTCCGTCGAGACGGCATCGTCCTCAAGCAAATCAGCGTCAAAGTCCCGCCGCCGTCGCACGCCTACGTCGTCGACCAGTTCCGGCAGGCGATCACCCCTCGCACCCGCGTCATCGAAGTCACCCACATCACGAACCTCACCGGCCAGATCATGCCGGTGAAAGAAATCGTCGAGATGGCTCGGCCGCTCGGGATTGAGGTGTTTGTGGACGGGGCCCACGCCTACGGCCACTTCCCGTTCCACCGGAACGACCTTGGCTGCGACTACTACGGGACCAGCCTCCATAAGAATTTGTTGGCGCCGGTCGGAACCGGATTCCTCTATGTCCGGCGCGAGAAGATCAATGGATTGTGGCCCCTGATGGCCGCACCGGCGGAGATGGACGGCAATATCCGGAAATACGAGGAGATCGGTACTCACCCGGCGGCCAACCACAACGCGATTGCCGCGGCGCTCGCCTTTCATCGGGGTATCGGCGCGGAGCGGAAGATCGCCCGCCTCCGCTATCTCCGCGACCGCTGGGCCAAAACACTCCTCGCCGAAAGTGATCGCGTGAAGATCCTCACCCCGTTGGACTCGCCGGATGGCGCCGGAATCGGGTTCGTGCATGTGGAAGGGGTCGACACCGGAAAACTTGGGGCCTGGCTCATGGAACGCCACCGCATCGTGACGGTACCCATCGTGCATCCGGAGTTCAACGGGCTCCGGGTGACGCCGCACGTCTACACGACGCTCGACGATATCGACACGTTCACCGATCGCATGCGTGAGGCACTGCGGCGGGGAGTCGCGTAAGGGCAGTCGCTACGCCGACACCCGGAATCGAAGCGGGGGGTTCTCCTCCCGCTCGACCTGTTCGAGATTCTCCACTCGAAGCGCCCCGTGTTCATACAAGTATTCCACGTGGGCGCCCACTTCCTCCAGGGCAAGCAACACATTCCAGCCAGTCACGGTCGGATACATGCGTTCGGTCATTTCCTGCATTGTGGCCGGCCCGGACGCGCGGAACCGATCGAGGATGCGTTGCAACTTTCGCTCGTGATCAACTCGAATCTCCTCGACGCGATCGTAAAAATTGGTGATCGGCTCCTCGTGTCCTCCCAAGGCGAGTCGCACACCGGGCACGGTCCCGATGTGCTTGAGCGCCTGCAGGTAATGCCCAAGTCCAGTGGAGGCGGTGATGCTCTCCGGGGATTGGTGCGGCGTCGTTCGCGGCAAGACATGGTCGGCGCTGAGGAGGACATCGCCAATTTGAATGCAGACCTGGCCGGGACAATGGCCCGGCGTGTTAATGAATCGAATGCCGTCTAGCTCTTGCCCGTCGCTCAGCATGAAATCAACCGGGACACTCTTAACGTGGCGCTTGGAGAAGCCATACAGTTCGAGCAGGCCGCGCTGCGCATCCGCGCCGACGCCCGCTCGGTGGAAGAAGAACCGCAGCGCCTTGGTGGCAACGATCACTCGCTCCTCATACGTCGTCAGGACCCACCGGTCTAAACTGTGGATGCCGACTTCAGCGGTGACCGGTCCCTGCATCTGGACCAAGCCGCCGAAGTGATCAATATGCCCATGGGTGATCAATATCCGGCGAAGGTCGCGGGGTCCGACGGACTCGCCAAATTCAGCGCGAACCCGTTCCAGGCCGGCAAGGAGTTGCTGGGTGGAGTCCCCGTACCCGCTGCCGGTGTCGACCAGCGTCGGTGGACCGGCACCGAGGAGCAGGTACGCGTGCGCCACCAGGCCGGGAAACGCCTGGCAGGAAACGCGGTAGATTCTCACCCCGGAATTCGATTCGAACCGTTGGACTGGCGGGAGCGTGGCCATGGGGAAGAAGAATGCTATGCCTTCGAAGATCCTGAAAGCCCTCGCCCTCGGAATGGGTGCCTTCGCCGCAAACCTGCACGGACAGACCTCAGAACCGAGCGCCCCGGACCTGGCCTGGGGAGTCCAAATTCCAATGCACGATGGGGTGACCCTCAACGCGACGATCTATCGGCCCCATGGGTCGAGCAGGCCGCTTCCTGTCGTCTTCACCTTCACGCCGTATATCAGCGACTCGTACCACGCCCGCGGAATGTACTTTGCACAACACGGCTATGTGTACGCACTCGTAGACGTTCGCGGCCGGGGCAACTCCAAGGGGCAATTCGACCCCTTCCGAACCGAAGGTGCGGACGGCGCTGAAGTAGTGGAGTGGTTCGCGAAGCAGCCCTGGTCCAATGGGAAAGTCGCGATGTGGGGCGGATCGTATGCCGGTTTTGACCAATGGGCTGTCGCGAAGGAATTTCCGCCCCATCTCGCCACCATCGTCCCCGCCGCCTCAGGACATCCGGGCGTCGACTTTCCGCACGACCGCAATGTGTTCGCGCCGTACATCGTTCAGTGGCTGACGTTCACCAGTGGGGTCACGGGACAAGGCAACCTCTTCGGCGACGCCGCCTTCTGGAACGCGAAGTTCTGGGACCTTTATTCGAAGCATCTCCCCTTCCGATCACTCGACAGCCTGGTGGGCAATCCGTCCTCAGTCTTCCAAACCTGGGTGTCCCATCCGGCCCGCGATACCCGCTGGACTGGGTTGAACCCGTCGCCGGAACAGCACCACCGCCTTACCATCCCTGTTCTGACCATTACCGGCGCGTACGACGACGATCAACTCGGGGCCCTCACCTACTACAAGGAGCACATCGCCAACGCGACGCCCGAGGCCCGCGCTAGGCACTACCTGATTATCGGCCCCTGGGACCACGCCGGCACTCGGACACCCTCACGCGAGGTGGGCGGGGTTCAATTCGGGGAAGCGAGCCTGCTTGACCTGAACCAACTGCATGTCGCGTGGTATGACTGGACGATGAAACAGGGCCCAAGGCCTAGTTTTCTTTCGCAGCGCGTGGCGTACTATCTCATGGGAGCGGAGGAGTGGAGGTTCGCCGGTAGCCTGGACGAGATCGCAACCGGAACCCTCCAGTTGTTCCTTCAATCTGCTGGCCTCGCCAATGACCTGTATGCTTCGGGCTCGCTCGCCGAATCCCGGCCCGCGTCATCGCTGAAGGATTCTTATGTCTACGATCCGCTCGACCTTCGGCCCGGAGCACGCGAGCTCACCGCATCCGCCAACTACTTGACGGATCAAGCCGACCTGCAAGACACGTTCGGCAACGGCCTGATCTACCATACGGCTCCGTTCCCGGCGGCCACCGAAATCACCGGCCAGCTCAAACTGACCGTGTGGCTATCCATGGACGTGCCCGACACCGACATCCAGGCGACGGTCTACGAGATTCTCCCCGACGGCAGAAGCATCCGCCTCACGCAGGATCGCATGCGCGCGCGCTATCGCACGTCATTCACGACGGGAACCTTGGTGCGTCCGGGCGTGGCGGAACGGTACGATTTCGAGGGATTCACCTTCTTCTCCCGGCAAATTGCCAAGGGTAGCCGGCTGCGACTCTTCATCCGGTCTCCAAATTCGATCGGATTGGAGAAGAACTACAATGCGGGGGGCGTCGTGGCCGAGGAAAGCGGGAAGGACGCGCGAACGGCGCACATTACGTTATATCACGACTCGGAGCACCCGAGCAAACTCGAAGTGCCCATCGTCCGGCGGTGAGTCGGGAAGGTACCGGGAGCCGGGAGCGCGCTTCGGGCTAAGCTTCTCGAGTTTGCAGGGTCCGGCGGCCTTTCCATGCTTCCGCACCGAATCGGCGCAACGTGCGATAATGCGATCCAATCGCTGCGAACAATGTGGGGTGCGCGTTGTACGGGATTTCATACTTCCGCGCCACTTCAGCGACGATGGGTGCGATCGCGGGGTAGTGCACACTGCAGGTTCGGGGAAACAGATGGTGCTCGACCTGGTAGTTGAGGCCACCGACATACCACGTCAAGAGCCGGTTGCGCTGGCCGAAGTTCGAAGTGGTTACCATTTCGTGCACCAACCAGGACGCATCCATCGATCCGTCGTTACGGGGAGCCGGGTGCTCCGTACCTTCGACAACGTGCGCTAGCTGGAACACCACGCCGAGGATGAGGCCGGCCGTGAGGTGCATCACGAGATAGCCGATGACAAACTGCCACCAGGTCACATTGAGAATGGCGAGAGGGAGCACGATGCTCCATCCGTAGTAGAACAACTTGCTGCCGATCAGCCACACGATTTCTCGCTTGGGGTGGGTCTTTCCGAGATACGGACCCAAGTCGCGCTGCAAGAAATATTTGTAGTCCTTCACGAACACCCAGAAGAGCGTAGAGGTGCTGTAGGCGGCGAAGCCATAGAGATGTTGAAATCGGTGGATCGGGCGGAGCGGCGCGGAGGGGGAGAGGCGCAGCAGAGGCGACACGGCGAGGTCTTCGTCGATCCCCTCGATGTTGGTATACGTGTGATGAATCACGTTGTGGGTGATCTTCCACATATACCCGTTGGCGCCGAAGAGATCAAAGGTGCAACCCAGCACCGCATTCACTCGGGGGTTGTCGGAATACGCCCCATGCAGTGCATCGTGCGCGACAGAGAAACCCAGGCCGGCGATTCCGACCCCCATGATCACGGCCAGGCCGAGCATTGTCCAGGGCCCGAATCGATTGGAAAGAATGAGCGCGTACGGAATGAACGTGATGAGGAACATCGCGATGGTCTTCGTCACCATGCCAGCGTTCGCCTTCGGCTTGACGCCGGTTCGTTCGAAATACTCGGCGACCTGTGCCTTCATTTCGGCGATGAAACTGGCGGGGTCTCGGTTCGGAAAGCAGATGCTCGATATCTTCAACGCAGCACTCGAGGCAGGGGAGATGTCCGCGAGAACCCCGCCGGGCGCGGGAGGCGATTCGGTATAGAATTCAAGATGTCACCAGCGACGGTCGACGGCAAGGGGAACACACCCCACCAATCCTAAAGAACTCTGAGGACACCATGCGCCATTTTGGGTCAACCTGCAGCGCCTTATTGCTTTGGACCACTTTTGCCCTCCCCCTCGGCGAAGAGGCGCCGCTCCGTGGGTTCACCGCGGAAGCGAGCCGAATAGAGCGCGAATGGGAAGCCAAATTCCGCGCGATTCCCCGCCCCGATAGTCTCCGGGAATACATGAAGCGCCTGGCGGCCCGACCACAACATTTGGGATCCGCGTACGGGAGGAACAACGCGGAATGGCTGCGCGATAAATTCCGGAGCTGGGGCCTCGACGCCTCGATCGAAACGTTCGACGTGTTGTTCCCGACTCCGAAGGAGCGGGTGCTCGAGCTCACCGGCGCCACCCATTTCATCGCGAAGCTCCAAGAGCCGGTGATCCCGACCGATCCAACCACCTCGCAACGGGAAGAGCAACTCCCGACCTACAACGCATATTCGATCGATGGCGACGTCACCGCTCCGCTCGTGTTCGTGAACTACGGCATTCCCGCTGATTACGAACAACTCGAGAAAATGGGCGTCTCGGTCAAGGGCGCGATCGTCATTGCCAAGTACGGCCAATCGTGGCGCGGGATCAAACCGAAGCTCGCCGCGGAGAAGGGGGCCATCGGGTGCATCATCTACTCCGACCCCCACGATGACGGGTACCACGCCGGAGACGTGTACCCCAAAGGGGCGTACCGCCCCAAAGGTGGCGTGCAGCGCGGCTCCGTCATGGACATGCCGCTGCGCGCCGGCGATCCGCTCACCCCGAATGTCGGTGCGACTGCCACCGCGAAACGACTCGAGTTGTCGCAGGTCGAAACGCTCACCAAGATCCCGGTGCTGCCGATCTCGTATGAAGATGCGCAACCCCTCCTGTCCGCGATCGACGGCCGGGTCGCCCCGGAATCGTGGCAAGGCGGACTCCCAATCACCTACCATGTCGGCCCCGGCCCGGCCCAAGTCCATCTCAAGCTCCAGTTCAATTGGAATCGGGTGCCGCTGTACGACGTCATCATTCGGATTCCGGGTACCACGGCGGCCAACGAATGGATCGTACGGGGTAATCACCGAGACGGCTGGGTCAACGGGGCGAGCGACCCGATTTCGGGCCAGATTGCCTTGATGGAGGAGGCTCGAGCCCTCGCCGCCCTGCTCAAACAAGGATGGCAGCCCAAGCGGACGATCATCTATGCCGCGTGGGACGGTGAGGAAGAGGGACTGATTGGCTCAACCGAATGGGCCGAGCAGCACGCCGAGGACCTTCGCCAGCACGCGGCTGTCTATATCAATACGGATGCTTCCGGACGGGGATATCTGGGAATGGGTGGCTCCCACAGCCTGCAGCGATTTATCAATGGCGTTGCGAAAGACATCACCGACCCTGAAACCAACCTGTCCGCCTGGAAGCGGCTCCAATTCAGGAACATTGTGGATGCCCCGTCTGGCCCCGCGCGTTCCTCGCTCCGATCGACCACCGATCTTCGGATCGAAGCGCTCGGTTCGGGGTCGGACTTCACTCCGTTTCTGCAACACCTCGGGATCGCATCGCTCAACTTGGGATTCGGCGGCGAGGGCGGCGACGGTTCGTATCATTCGATCTATGACGACGTCGCGCTCTTTACCCGATTCAGCGACACCTCATTTACCTATGGCCGCGCGCTGGCGCAGACGGTGGGCACGGCCGTCATGCGGCTGGCGGATGCCGACATCCTCCCGTTCGAGTTCCAGGGCCAAGTGGACACCTACGGGCGGTACCTCGACGAAATCCACCAACTCGTGGAAACCAAGCGAGAACGGGCCGACGAAGTGAACCGAGAACTGGCGGAAGGCGTGTTGAGCGCCGTCAGCGATCCCCGCGAGCCCAACACACTACCGGCCAAGGTCGGCGCGGTGCCCTACCTGAACCTGAGTGCGCTCGAGAACGGCGTGGCCGCACTTCGGGCGAGCGCCCGACGCTTCGAGACCGCCTTCGATAAGGCTTCGATTCGAACAATCGCGGGGCTCGCCGAACTCAACGCCGACCTCACCCAAACCGAGCGGGCCCTCACCAGCGACCGAGGGCTTCCGCGTCGCCCCTGGTACCAGCATCTCCTGTATGCGCCCGGTTTTTATACCGGATACGGCGTGAAAACCATCCCCGGCGTACGCGAAGCCATTGAGCAAGGGAACTGGTCGGAGGCGGAAGAAGAAGCCGTCCGGGTGGGCGCGGCGCTCACCAAGGAAGCGAAGCTCCTGGACACCGCCGCCGCACGATTGGAGAGCGGAGCCCAATAGCGGATCGTCGCTCCTTCGCCATGCCACCGAAGTAATAAAACGGAGGCAACAAAAAAGTGGGGCGGGAATTCCAGCCCCACC
>JANYKV010000097.1 GCA_025358055.1 Gemmatimonadota bacterium | reverse complement strand
AGGGACCAGGGATGGCAGGACAAGACGGCCCCAAGATCCCTCGGGCCCTTCGCGCAGGCTCAGGGGCCCTCGGGATGACAGACATGGGCGATTGAAGCCGGCTCGATATCCCGTTTCCTTTCCCCTTTCTCCGTTTCCCTTTTCCCTGTCTTGTTCCCTTTCCCTTTTCCCTGTTCCCGGTTCCTTTTCCCCGATCCCTAGTCCCTAGTCCCTAGTCCCTGGTTCTCTCACATGCGCGCCATCGTCTACACCGCCGCCGGCGGCCCCGAAGTCATCGCTCTTCGCGACGTCCCCGCACCGGAGCCGGGCGCCGAGCAGGTTCGGGTGCGGGTCGGCGCGGCTGGGCTCAATCGGGCCGATGTCATTCAGCGTCGAGGGCGCTATCCGGCGCCGCCGGGCTGGCCGAAGGACATTCCGGGACTCGAGTATGCCGGTGAAGTCGAGTCGTTGGGCCCGGGGGTCACGCGCTGGCGCGTGGCCGATCGCGTCATGGGTTTGGTGGGTGGCGGCGGTCACGCCGAGTTCGTGGTGGTGCATCAGGACGAGGCGCTCCCCATTCCCGCTGGGATGTCGTTGTCGGATGCGGCCGCCATTCCCGAATCCTTTCTCACAGCGTACGACGCGCTCGTGTTGCGGGGGCGGCTCCAGCCCGGCGACCGGGTCTTGATCCACGCGGTGGGAAGCGGTCTCGGCACGGCGGCCACGCAGCTGGCCCGGCGACTCGGTGCTGGTTCCGTTCTGGGCACGTCGCGCACCGGGGAGAAACTCGATCGGGCTCGGGCGTACGGTTTGGATATTGGCATCGACACTTCGCACACCGGTTTTCGGGACGCGGTGACCCCACCGGTCAACGTCGTGCTCGACGTACTCGGCGGCCCGGCCTTCGCCGACAATCTCGCCGTGCTGGCTCCGCGCGGCCGGCTCGTGCTTCTGGGTTTTCTTTTGGGGGGCGCGGTCCAGACCGACATCGACGTCATTCTGCGCAAGCGACTCGAGGTGATTGGGACCGCCATGCGAACCCGCGCGCTCGAGGAGCGGGTGCCGTTGGTGCGGGAATTCACCGAGCGGGTGATTCCGTGGTTTGCTGGAGGGGCCGGAGCGCCCCTACAGCCCGTCGTGGGGGCGACCTTCCCGATGAGCGAGATGGCCGCCGCCCACGCCTTCATGGAGCAGAACGAATCGTTCGGCAAGATCGTTCTCACGTGGTGATTCCTACATCCCGCCTTCGTCCGCCGAGGGACCGTAGATACTCGGCACCGCGATGTCGTTGAGCCGGAGATAGACCCCCATCTGGGCGCGGTGATGGATGATGTGGTTCATCACGAACGAACGGAGTACCGCAATCTTGGGGAGCGTGAACACCGTCTTCCCGCCCGCCAACAGCGTCCAATTCCCGAACAACGTCTGATCGCTGACTCCCGCGAGTTTGGCTCGACCCGCCTTGACGTTCGCGTCGAACCGCTCGAGCACAGTCTTCCGGTTGGGCGCTTCCGGCTCCCGATAGGGCGGCGCGCCCGGCGGCGCGATATCGAGCGAGTCTTGGTCGACGGTGTAACCGATCCACGTTGGCAGGTTGGCCAGATGCGTGCCAAGGGTCCCCAGCGCCCACGACTTGGGATGCGGCTTCCAACTCCATTTGTCATCGGGCAGGCGCTCCAACACTTTGCGGGTGTTGCCCATTTCCTGATCGAATTCCGGCAGTAACATCTCGCTGAGACCCATCGGTTGCTCCGTGAATGGTGTGAGGAGAGAGTACGCGCCGTCCCCAGCGCGTGGTGATCGTGTCCAATGCGCGCTGCATCGCCGCGGATCGAACATCGGGATTCAATGGTCCATTGGGAAGGGGCTTCGTCCTCTTCCGGTCTCCGGCTTCCGTTGTTTCCATCGTATCCCACAAATCCAATTGTAAACCCGATTCTACGAGCCGGCCCACCGTCACCGAGATCATGCGGATGGCGACTCGACGCGTCATGGCGAGCGTGAGGGCGCGTCGCGCGGCATCCCAGAGTTCCAGGTCCAGCAGTGCGTCCGACAGTACCACGAAGCGGCGGGCCGAGGTGTAATCGGTGTAGTCGATCGCGACGGTGAGCCGGCGGGCCGCGAGGTGCCGCTGCCGGAGCCGCCGTCCCAGCTGCTCGGTGAATCGGCGCAGCAGCGGATGGAGGATGCCCCAATCGTTGGTGTCGGTGGCCAGCGTGTGGGAGACGTGATATTCGGCCCGCACCTCGGGGGGCAGCACGGGACGCAGATCGATGCCCCGGGTGCGGCTCTTGAGTTCGCGGCCTGGACGGCCGAACACGGCGCAGAGATCGCTTTCCGAAATCGCGGCCACTTCGCCGATCAGCTCGAGTTGGTAGTCGTCGAGCCGCTTGCGGATCTCGGCGGGTACCTCGGGTAACACGTCCATCCGGTGCGGCGCGAGAAATCGCTCTTCGTCCCCCGCGGAAACTTGTAGAGGCGCGATGTATCCGGCCGGTAAGGGCCGGATACATCCGGCCCCTACATCTCCGGCCCCCACGGTGGCCGCGGCTTCCGACACCAATTTATTGATCGCGACTCCTACCGAAAGCGGCAGACCGATGCGTTCCCGCACTTCGCGATGGATCCGGGCCGCCACGTCGATCGCCGGTCCGAAGAGCCGTTCCGTGCCGCTCAAATCCAGGAACGCGTGGCCGTAGCCGCGGGGTTCGATCACCGGGGCGTAGATGCGAAGCACTTCGTGCAGGGCGCGGGACGCGCGCGCGTAAAGCTCCGGGTTGGGCGGCAGCAGCACCAGGTCGGGGCAGAGCTTCTTGGCCTGTCGCACTGCCATGCCGCGGGTGATACCCGCGCCGCGCGCTTCATCGGAGAGGGCGAGCACGGTGGCGCGATCGGCTCCGGGGGGAGCGACCGCGACCGGGCGCGACCGCAACGCGGGCGCGACGAGCCGCTCGACCGTGGTGCAGAAGGCGGGCGGGTCGACAAAGAAGACGGAACGGCCTTCCCGCCTTCCTGCCCTCCCACCTTCTTCTCCTATGTCACGCATGGTAGAAGAACTTTTCCCGGACGATTTTGTCCCCTTCGACCGTATAGAGCGCCATTTCGTTCATGGTGACCCGCTTGCCGGTAGCCTTGGGGGTGATTTCAAAGGAGAAGTGCACCGCGAATTGTTTCTCGCCGATGAACGGTCCTTCGATCTGGGCTCCGTGGACCTCATGGTTCTCGATCCACCACTTGTTCTTGCCTTTCACGCCCTCGATTCCGCGTACTTCGGCGGGGTTTCCGGCCGACTCGATGCTCACGATGTTCGGCGAGTAGTGGGCTTCGATCGCGGCCATGTTGCTTCCGGTGCGGCATTTGACGACGAGATCATTGGCAATGGATGCGACGGACATGCGACACTCCGTTGGTGAATGTGAAGGTTCTGTTGGCCTAACGAGCTGTTTGCCTCTTCCAGGTTGTTTCGGCGGTTTTTGCTCTCTCGCGTAATGATTCACGGTGTCGTCCCGGTGTAGGGGCACGGCATGCCGTGCCCCTACGTTACCGTCCGCCTTCCCGCCTTCCCGCCTTCCCGCCCTTTCACCGGAAATCCGTGCGCGATCTGGAGCAGACGGATCCGGCGGGCGAGTGCGTCAGTATAATCTCGGCCGGCAGTGTAACGATTGTCATAGCGCTGGCGGTAGCGGGTGGCGAGTTCGGGAAATTCTTGGGCGAGGACGGGAAGGAACCGGGCCCGTGCCGCGGGGCCGAGGCGGAGCGGAATTCCGACCGCGTATCGGGCGCCGGCTTCCTTGGCCGCTTCCATGAGTGCCGCGAGAGCGGCCCAGCTATCGGTGATGCCGGGCAGGATCGGCGCGATCATGATGCCGGCATGGATTCCGGCGCTGGTGAGTGTGTGGAGCGCGCGGAGCCGGGCATGCGGGGCGGGGGAGCGCCGTTCGAGCCGTCGAGCGAGGGCGGGGTCGACCGTGGCGAGGGAGAGGTTGACGGTCAGGTCGTGGCGGCTCGCCAGCTGCACGAGGAGGTCGAGGTCGCGGGTGACGAGCGGCGATTTGGTAATGATCCCGAGCGAGAGCCCCTGGTAGCCGGTGAGCACTTCCAGCACCTGACGGGTGAGCTGGAAGCGGCGTTCGGCGGGCTGGTAGGGGTCGGTGGCGGTGCCGATGACGAGTGGGTGACCGGCGAGCTTCTTGGCGTCGAGGGTTTGGGCCAGGATGCGGGCGATGTCGGTTTTGACGAGGATGCGGCGTTCGAAGGCTTCCCAGGGTGCAAAGGCGGGATGGCGGGATGGCGGGAGGATAGTAGGATCAGTAGGAGTTAATTCCAGGTCGCTGGGCAAAAGATCGCTTCCTGCCCTTCCGGTTTCCCGCCGATTATCCCGCCCGCCCTCCCGCCCTCCCGCCTGTCCTCCTTCCCGCCCTCCCGCCCTCCCGCCCTCCCGCCTTTCTTCCATCCACCGGTGGGTGTCTCGCGCGTAGCAATAGGAGCAGCCGAATTCACAACCGACGTAGGGGTTGATCGACCAGAAATTCATTCCCGTGGAGGCGGAGGAGTTGAGGACGCGTCGGGCGGGGAGTTTGAGGAAGCTGGTGCCGCGTTGGCGTTGGTCGAGCACCGCCCACGGGGTGGGGGTGGGTGGAAGCTCGAAGAGCGGGAGCTGGGCGGGTGTGCGCGCGGGAAGGCGGGAGGCCGGGAGGGCGGGAGGTGATTGTGGCATCGGTATGCTCTTCCGTATCAGATTCGATTGAGTCTTGAGTCGTGTGGTTATTCAGGCTTTCGCTCCCGCCCTCCCGCCTTCCTACCCGCACTTCCCCCAGCCGCAGTGCAGGCAGGTGATGCAGCCGGAGGAGTGGATGATGGGGCCGGCGCAGTCGGGGCAGACCCGTATGTGTATTTGGGTCAATGGGTTTGAGGAGATGGTGGTGGTGGTTTTGAGGGAGGCGAATGGGGTCATGGAGCGCTCTTTATTCGGTATATATTCGGTATCTGTGAAACCGAATATATACCGAAACTGGAGGTGCCGCAAGAAGGGTGGGGGTATATAGGGATGTGCCTCGAACTGACAGGGGGTAGGCTTCACCGGACCTTCCACCGAGGACGGAGGTTAGCCCGGCTAGGGCAATAAGGTCATCATTGCGTAATTTGAAGGGGCGTATGAAATGACGATTGGAGTGAGTTCTTCTCTAACGAGCCCGGCTTAGCCACTATCGTTAGTTGGCGGAGTT
>JANYKV010000163.1 GCA_025358055.1 Gemmatimonadota bacterium | reverse complement strand
CCGCGCCGCGTCGACCGGGCCCGCTCTGATCTGGGCGACCTACGAGGCATTTCGCCGGGACCCCGAAGCATCACTGCTGTCTATGCACGCCGACTGGTTCGTCCCCGATCCCGCACCGTTCGTCCAGGCCGCGGGTCGAGCCTTGACCGCCGCCGTGACCCACGACCATCTGATTACGGTCGGCGTCGTCCCGACCCGGCCCGAGACCGGGTATGGCTATATCGTCCCCGGTGCGGCCCTCGATGCTACGGTCCGGATGGTCGCGCGATTTACCGAGAAGCCAAGCGCCGAGGAGGCCCGGCGTTTGATCGCCACGGGCGCGCTCTGGAATAGCGGCCTTTTCGCCTGGACCGCGCAGCGCCTGCTCGCAGAAGTTGAGCGACATACCCCCGAGCTGGCCGCCGGCCTCCCCGCGCTCAAACGGGGAGACGTCCCGGCATTTTTTGATCGCGTGGCCTCTATTTCTATCGATGTCGGCCTGTTCGAACGAAGCCGCGCGGTCGCAGTGGTTCCCGGAACGTTCGCATGGGATGACATCGGAACGTGGGAGGCTTTGGGGCGGGTCCGCCCTCACGACGACCACGGCAACGTGGCGGTGGGCCCGGTAACCCTGGTCGATGCGCGCAACTGCGTGGCCTGGAGCGAGGGGACGCCGATCGTGGTGAGCGGAGTCGACAACCTGGTCGTCGTCGCGGCGAACGGACGAATTCTCATCATTCCCCGGGAGAAGGCGGCGGACCTGAAACGGGTCCTGGAGCATGTTCCGGCTCCGGTCCGCGAGTTTGATCAGTGACGACCTCATCAAAACTGTATCTTCTCGAACCCGAAGACGCTGGAACAGCCTGGGCACCGTTTGCTGGGGCGAGGCCAATCGCCGATTTACGGGCGGGTGCTTGGCTCATTCGTGAACGATGGTCCGCGAGCTTTCAGTTACATCCCACCGGAATCATCACGACCAGCCTTTCGGAGTTTGTCGACACCGATCCGCCCCTACCGATCGTGGCACCGAACTGCATCATCGGTCCGGCGATCGTGGTGGCCAGTTGGTGCGCCCCAACCGGCGCACCACTGGCCCCCGATCGTACGACGCGACGCCTGACTTGCGAGGAACAGACGGTGGCGTGGCTCGTGCCTGCGGGTGAAGCCTGGGGCGGGCCCTCGGACCCAGGACCGGCCGAGTCCATCGACGGCGTCATGCTCCGCCAGACATCGGATCTGCTCAACGTACTCGATCGACTGCTGGCGGCTGACTGCGCCAATTTTCTCGCCGAAACACCCGATCCAATTCCCGGTGGCAGCATCGTCATCGGCGACCCCGCCGATTTGATTTCGCTCGGCGCCACCATCGAACCGGGGGTCGTGTTCGACCTTCGCAAGGGATGCGTCGTTCTGCACCGCGGGGTGGAAGTGCGCTCTGGTGCCCGGCTCGAAGGCCCTCTCTTCGTTGGTCCGGGCACCTTTCTGCTCGGTGGTACCATTCGAAATTCAGCCATCGGCCCGCACTGCCGGGTTCATGGAGAGGTATCCAGTAGTGTGTTCCTCGGCTATGCGAACAAGAGCCATGATGGCTTCGTAGGCCACAGCATTGTCGGACAGTGGGTGAACCTCGGCGCGGGCACGATCACCTCGAACCTCAAGAACACGTATGGCGACGTTCGCCTCGACGTGGGCGCTAGTCGGCTGGACACCGGCCGGATGAATGTGGGAACCCTGTTCGGTGACCACGTGAAGACCGCGATTGGAACGCTCTTGGCGACGGGGACGGTGATCGGAGCCGGCGCGAATGTCTTTGGCGCGCCGCCGGTCCCGAAATACGTTGCGCCGTTCGCGTGGGGCGGGACGGGCCCAGCGCGTCTCGATCGGGCCGGTTTCCTTCGCGTCGCCGAACGGGTCATGACGCGCCGTGGAGTCGAGCTGACGCCGGAACGTCTGCGCGCGCTCGAAGGGCTGTACTCCCGGCAGACCGCGTGACGCGTCTCTACGTTCTCGGGTCCGGTTCAAAAGGCAACTGCTTCGGGGTCGAGGAAGCCGGTGCCATCGTTTTGGTGGATGCCGGTTTCGGTCCGAAAGAGACGGAACGGCGCGCCCAGGCGGTCGGACTCGACTTGAGCCGGGTGGTGGGAATCGTGCTGAGCCACGAACACGGCGACCACGCCGGTGGCGCGCTGCAGTTGGCGCGTCGTCTTAAGGTCCCGATTCTGGCCTCGAACGGAACCTGGACGGCGCTCCCACTGGACAAGGAACTCCCGACCCACATCTCCATTGGTTTTGCGTCCACGCGGGAAATCGGTCCGTTTACCATCTCCGCGGGTCGGAGCAATCACGATGCCGCGGAGCCGGTGGCCATCGTCGTGGAAACGTTACGCGGCGGCCGGATTGGATTTGCCATGGATCTCGGCCGCTCCACCGGGGCGGTACGCTATCTATTCCGCGAGCTGCATGCCGTGGTGGTCGAGGCTAACTATGACGAAGTCATGCTCCGCACCGGCAACTACCCGGCGTCCGTGCAGCATCGGATCGCCGGATCCGGTGGGCATCTGTCCAATGGGGAGGCAGCGGAGTTCCTGGTGGGCATTCATCACGTCGGCTTGTCGCATGTCGTGTTGGCCCATTTGAGCCAACAATGCAATTCGCCGGAATGCGCGCTCGCCTGGATCGAACCGGCGCTCGCGCGCGTGGGCTTTCGGGGAGTGATTGCGATCGCGCCGCAGGACGAGGCGCTGGCGCCGATTTCTATTGCGGTGGAGTCTGGTCGGGATCAGGAGGAACTGCCACTCCGGCCGGCCGAGGCGTGGGCGGACCCACTCGGGTTAACGTGACCGGATCGGTCAAGTCACCTCCGGAAAAGGTCAGCTTGTTACCCTTCACTTTGAGTTTGTAGGTCTCCCATTCGCCGCCGAGGGCGATCATGATCTGCCCTCCCGGCTTCAGGCGCCACCGCACGGTCTCCTTACCCCAACTGGCGGAGCTGTCAGGACGAATATTCACCTCTCGCGGCCCGTTGGTCTTGACCCGACCGGCATCCTCCACTTTCCACGTGCCGAAGAGCGGATCGTCACCCTTTCCGGCCGCTTGCGCCACCACGCACGCCGGAGCCCCGAACGCAAGAAAGAAGAGACCAATGAATCGCATGACGACGCACCCCCCAGTGGGAGAGGACCCGCCTAAATATACGGGGGAAAAGTAAAGCGGGCGTCCGTGA
>JANYKV010000075.1 GCA_025358055.1 Gemmatimonadota bacterium | reverse complement strand
CGGAGCCCGACCTGGACTCGGGTGGTGTTCCCTTCCTCCTGCCAGTCGAGGGTCTGGAACGGGAGGGAGTCGGCCACGACCACTGTGTCCGCCGCCTTGGCCAACGCCACGGCCAGGCGACCGTGATCGAACGCCGGCCGGCGGACTTTCTTCGCGAGATCGACGTAGATGAACTCGCTGCCGCGCTCGGACGCAACCCGGTACCAGAACCGATCGGTGCCCGCAATCCATTGGGGGCTGATCTTGTCCCGGAGGACCAGTGCGTCGGCATTCTTGGCGAGCATTCGCTCGGCCCGGGCGTAAGTCGCGACGGGCATCGTTGATTGCCCGGCCGCCAGGCTCGCGACGGCGGCATTCAGGGCCCACACCGGGGCGACGAGGCGCTTGATCATGACATCTCCTTGGCCGCGGTGGGGCGCGATCGTGATAACGTCATCGAGGACTTCTCCGGCCTCAACCGAATCGTGAGGCGCTACGAAGTTGGGGCTGAAGATTGGCGGTGGTCCGCGTTGCACGCAACGAGACGCGGGTTGGGCGGCCCCGGAGCACTACTTGAGGCGCTCCCAGACTAATCGCGTGCGAGGGTTTTCGAGCGGGGTTAGGATCAGCCGACCGTCGGTATCGAACTCGAATCGTCGAACGAAGTCGACCACGTTCAGGTTGATGGCGGCTTGGCGGTGATGGGTGACGGTGTGCGCGCCTTCGTCCACGGTGTACGTACCGAAATACGCGACGTAGCCCGTCAGTGCCTCCTTGGCCTGTTCCGGCGAGGGCTGCGTATCCGCCGACCAGGTCGGGCGCGGTCGGTCGGGCGCGATCTGGGCAGCCATATGATTCGTAGCATCGTAGTAGATGAGACCGATCGGGTGTGCACCGCGAGCCGGATCCGGCTGGCCGTTGACTTCGATCGAAACGAGGCGCCACGTCCCGATGAAGCGCTGAGCAGCTGGTGACTGCGCCCGAATGGGCCGGCTCGTGCCGACGGCCGCCAGGGTGATCAGGCCGCCGAACAAGCGGAGGGCCTTCGCGGCCCATCGAGTTCTTCGCATCGATGTCTCCTGAAGAATGCCAAAAGCGGCCGTCGGTTTCGCGCCTGAAGGGGCGGCCCGGCGGCCCCATACGCTAAAGCGTATCACAATTTACAATGAGCGGCGAGGACGAATCAAAATGACCAGCGGACAAACGTTGCTCCGTTGGCCCTGCGAGCCAACTCGCAATGATAGAAGGCGGCAGCCCTTTAGGGCTTGGGGGCGTTGCCGAGCCGGGGCTTTAGCCCCTGGGTCGGCGGCGAGAAAAGGATGTAATCGGGGCGCCGGGATTCGAACCCGGGACCTCCTGCTCCCAAAGCAGGCGCGCTACCGGACTGCGCCACACCCCGTCCCTACGACGGAGCAACAACTTACCACGGTCGGAGCGCGAATGAGAAGCGCGGCCCCAGCCTGCTTCTCAGGTCGTGCCGCCGAGCAAGGAGCCGATCGCGAGCATCACGACGCAGAGGCCAAGGCCGCCACCGACCACCATGGCGCGAAGCGGCTTCGGAACCTCGGATCCGCCGACGACGTGGTAGGCGAATGCTCCAAGGAATGGCACCAGAAGAACCACCGCCGTCCACCCGAGCATGGTCACGCGAGAGATGCGTTGCCGTCGCGCCAGATCCCAGAAGGCCAGGGTCGACCAGACGGCGTACAGCATCAACGGCAGGAAGTAGCCATACAAACTGAGCGCGATTTGCAGCCCTGACGGAAGAGGGATTTCGCTCATCACCGGAACTCCATCAGAAAGTGAAGGTCAAGAAAAGGCATCCGCGGCATCTCGAGTAGGTCAGCTGATTCGGACCAGCGTGATCCCATAGGCCGCAACCACGATCATTACGCCACCGAGGACGACCCCGAAACGAACCCCTCGAGCGATCGACGAGTTGCCGAAGAGCAGGTACAGCGCCGGTCCCACCATCGGAACCAGGAGTACTACGGCCGCCCAGCGAACCATTTTGCTTCTCTCCCCGGCACCGGCCCTCGCCAAATCGAGAATCGCCAGCGCCGACCACCCGCAATACAGCATGACCGGCAGCAGGTAGTCGTAAACCCGGAAGAGCAGGCCGTTGACCCCGAATGGAGTGAAGAAGGACAGAATACTTCCGTGCATCAGGGGCTCCCGGTGGGCGCAAGAGCCACGCTAGTAGCGGAACTGGGGCGTTGAATGCTCTTGAGGTCCAGAGGATACGCGGCAAAGGGGTGGGTCGGAATTCGTACCGGGGCGCTTGCCCCGCCGGGCATCGCCGACTCGAGTGGAGGCTCCGGCCACTTTTTCCAGGCGTCGCCGAAGCTGCGCGCGGTGAAAAACTGATTCCTCCCTGCCAGGCTCGCGAAATACGCGCCCGGATCGCCGATGACCGGAACCCGAATTCCGTGACAGGCCTGGAGCAGCGCCAGCCCCCATGGCATGGTCGTGCGATAGGTGTTCGCGGTGAAGCAATTGCCGAGGTTGCCGAGCCCGCTCGTCGCGAGGTCGGCACCGCCCGAACCCGTGATCATATTGTCCCGGATGATATTGTCCGTCGCCGGGTAGAAATTCCGATCCTTGCCGGCAATCAGGAACACTCCATTCTCGCGATTCCCTGTGATCAGATTCCGTTCCACGAGGTTCCGGTTCCCGCCCCAGATCGCCACTCCGGAGGCCCGATTGTTTACGATCCGGTTGCCGACGATTGTGGTCTCGCGCTGCGGCGCATGCGGCTCCACGTCGAAGGTGTTCGGCACCACTCCGTTCCCGTTCTCGCTGAAGACGGAATTGATGATGTAGAGGTCGCCACCTGAGTTCGTGCCGGAATACCCTTCTCCAATGTTGTGCACACCGGCCACCTGGTCCAGAATGGTGCGGCACGGATAGCACCCGCCGACATAAAATCCCGCGTCCGGCGAGCCGCTCCCCAACGAGTGGTCGAAGACACCATCATAGGAATCGAAGGAGTAGATCCCGTAGTCCCCGTTGTTGATCGCCGAAAGGTAGGAGCCGCGATAGCCGGTGACGCCGGTAAAGAAGAACCCGTTCAGCTTGTAGTTCTTGACGGTGAGGTTCTCCACAGCGACCGCGTTGCTGAATACCGTGATCCCGTTGCTTCTTTGAAACTCCCCGTCCAGGACGACCGTGTTGCGATCGACCCCCCGAATCGTCACCGACGGCGTAGTTACAATGACCTCTTCGTGGTACACGCCGGCTCCAACAAGCACCAGGTCGCCCGGTTGGGCCGCGTCGACCGCCGCTTGAATATTGGGAAAATCCTCCGGCACTCGGCGCGCGACTCCGGTCGGCTGCTCCACCGCCTTGAGCTGCCCCGCCTTCCCCGCTTCCGCCACCTCTTGAACGTCCCCCACGAGGATGATGCCGACCATGCCCATCTTGCCGTCCGGCGTCCCGTGAAACTTGCAATAGAAATGATAGACCCCGGGCCGATCGAACTTCACGTCGACCCATTCCCCCACCCGGATTTCCGGACGACCGGAGGCCGCCGAGGTGGACCAAGATCCGTCGATCGCAACCGCGTTGTGTACGATGCCGCCCCAGTTGCGGAAATGCACGTGACCTCCAACGGGGATCCGCATCCGGTTCGGCGAGAACGTATTGTCTGCGATCGTAATGAAGGAGCTGTTCGAGAGGTCGGGGCCATGGCAGCCGGTGGCGAGCAGCGAACCGGCGATGAGCACGGCGATCGGGAGGACGTGTCGCGGCATGGTGCCCCGCCATCTATGAGGTGTGGACCGGAAGATCATCAAATACGACTCGGCGGCGCGACTGTCAAGCCATCACGTTCATCGATGCTATTATCAGGACGTCCAATACTCGAGGTTTTTCATGCCAATTCGTGCTGGTTTCGTGGCCATCGGCCTCCTCGTGGCGTCCTCATCCCAATCCGGGTCTGGACCCGCGCGAACCCGGCTGGCCCCGACGGAGTCGGGATGGTTGGTGGTGACCAACATGAATGACAACACCGCGACCCTCATCGACCTGGCGTCGCATACGGTCCGCGCCACCCTCCCAACCGGCATCGGCCCGCACGAGGCGGCCGCATCCCACGACGGACGCTGGGCGGTGGTGAGCAACTACGGCATCCGCGACAAACCGGGAAGCACCCTGACGGTGATCGACATCGCTCGAGCGTCGGTGGCCCGCACTATCGACCTGGGGAGATATCAGCGACCGCACGGCATGGCATTTCTGCCGGGAGACACGATGCTGGCGGTGACCTCGGAGGCCAGCAAGGCTGTGCTCCTCGTTGATCTTCGCTCGGGCAACGTGGCGGGCACCATCTCGACGGACCGGCCAGTCTCTCACATGCTCGCCCTCTCCGCCAATGGCGAACTTCTTTACACGACGAACATCGTGGACGGTAGCATCACCGGAATTAACCCGAAGACTATGACGACTCTCGGCGTCATCCCGGTCGCGAAGTTGGTGGAGGGGATCGCAATCACCCCCGACGGCAAGCAGGTATGGGTCGGGAGCAATGGAGACAGCCTCCTCGTTGTTGTGGACGCAAAACTCGGTCGCGCGGTAGATACCCTGAAAGGGTTCGGCATGCCCTACCGCACCGCAATCACGAACGACGGGAAGCGAGCGATTATCTCCGACCCCGCCAGAGCAGAAGTGCGAGTGGTCGAGGTCGCGACTCGGAAGTTGGTCCATCTGGTGAGAATTCCAACCGAAAAGGTTCTCCCGACCGCTGAATTTCCAGGCTCTCCATGCCCGGAGGGAGTGACGGTGTCGACGGACGGCAACTGGGGCTACGTGACGTTGCAAGGCAGGAATCAAGTAGCGGGGATTGAGCTCAGTTCTGGGAAGATCACTTGGGTCCTGCCGGTTGGGGCGTGGCCCGACGGCATTGCCTATGTACCACTCGCGCGGTAGACCGCGCTCTCTCGGCTACGGAACCGCCGAGGCCGTATGCGATCGGATGAACTTTGCCGCGCGGCGAAGGGCCAGGTTCGCCTCAGGCACGAGCCCAACCAACATCTGCCAGCAATGCGGAAGGTCCGCATAGAGCTCCACTTCGACCACGGTTCCAGCGCTCCGCGCGCGACGGGCCAAAATCAGCGCGTCATCGAGCAAGGTTTCCGATGTGCTCACTTGCACGAGCATCGGAGCCAGACCCTCGAGCGACGCGTTGACCGGTGACGCCTCGGGATATTCCTCCGGATTGCCACCGAGATAGGCGACAGCGAAATCCCTGAAGTTGGCCGAGCAGAACATCGTGCACCGCTCGCTGTTGGCGCGAAACGAAGGCCAACGGCTTGCCAACTCAGTCCAGGGCGAGAAGGCAATCGCGCACGCCGGTTGCCCACCACCCTCGTCGCGAATTCGAAGCAAGGTCCCCACGGTCAGCCCCCCGCCGGCGGAATCACCCGCGATGGCTATCCGGCTTGGCGCATAGTGACCGCAGAGCCAACGATACGCCGCCACACAATCTTCGAGGCCAGCGGGGAACCGGTACTCGGGGGCGAGGCGATAGTCTAGGGCAAACACCCTCGCTCCAGTGAACCGAGCGAGCGTCATGGTAATGGGGCGATGCGTCGCGGGGCTTCCGGCGACGAATCCTCCACCGTGGAGATAGAGCACCACGGGCGCTTCGACGCGGGGGGTGCCAATCCACTCGCCGCGCGGCTCCTCTGGGGCACTCGGGCGAACCGGCGGCATCCAGCCTAAGAGCGTGCGGATCGGCTCCGGACATCCAAACACTCGACGGGCCCGCCGGGCTAGCGAGTGACCCGAGCCCCAGGACCGACGCTTGATGAATGCCCGAAGAAGTGGGTCCACCAGCCGCGCTCGGCGGCTGGGCCGACGGGTCACCGTCTGGTCCTCCCCAACAAACCGCTCGACCGCGTTTCCCCCGCGAGCTGATGCCATGGATCAATCATCAGTGCCAGACCCTCGCGGGACAAGGCCAAATCGGCGCGCCGCACCATTGACGGCTTGGAGCACAGAGCCTAATATGTAGAACGCCTACCTATGACAGGTAGGGCTTCTACACCTGGACGCTGACAATTGGAGATCGCCCGTGGCCCGCGCCAATGTACCGAAGAGTGAACTCCTTAAAGGAACACTCGACATGCTGATTCTGCACACGCTGTCGCTGCAGGCGATGCATGGCTATGCCATCGCGCAACACATCGAACGGCACTCCGGCGACGTCCTCGCCGTGGAACAGGGGTCGCTCTACCCCGCCCTCGAGCGGTTGCTCAAACGCGGATGGGTCACCTCCAAGTGGGGCGATTCCCCCACCGGACGGCGGGCGCGGTACTACACCATCACGGCCGCTGGCCGCCGGCATCTGGGCCACGAAATCTCCAGCTTCGATCGAATGCTGCTCGCCATCCACGGCGTAATGCGGC
>JANYKV010000044.1 GCA_025358055.1 Gemmatimonadota bacterium | reverse complement strand
CATCCCGAAGCAGGAGGGAAGCCTGTGGCATGCATTCCGCCGCGGCTGGGCCACGAGCCGGAAACACCTACCCGCGGCAGACGTGGCGGCGGCCGGGGCTGGTCGGGCACGGAATGCTTGACGAGGTGCTCTCAACAGGCCGACGAGGCGACTATGTTGTCGGTCGTTCTCAGCGGGGCCGAAGTCCGGGAAAAGACGGGCTGAAGCGGGCGGTTCTTGCACATATTCTTACACAGCGCGGTTTTTCATGGACATGGAAACGAGTGCAAGTGGTTGCGGTGTTATAACAACGGGGCGTGGCGCAGTCCGGTAGCGCGCCTGCTTTGGGAGCGGGTTCCGAATGTCTTGGGAGTGGCAGAATTGGAGGCAGCGCAAGTCAGTTGGAGCAAAGGGTGCGGAACTCGAAATCAGAGTTTCGCACCCTTTCGGTATTCGACCTTGCACAGTCTCTTACACAGTTGACCGATAGGAATGGCCCCAAAGCATTGGCGCTCACCCGCTGGCCTGAGGGGCCTCGCGTCCCTCGGGCCGGGCGTTGTGCAGCTCGAACGGTCTCGGTGTTCGTGGTTTGTGACAGTTCGCCGCCTGTATCTCTCTTCCCCCTTAACCCACATCACATTTGAAGGTTGGTTGAAGGGGTCTTTGCACCGTTAGGAGGTTGGAAAATGTTCCCAGACACCAAATGCTGTCCGGGTTCTGTCCGGGAACCAACGACAACGCCTGCCGAACACCGGCACAGGGCCATGACTGCAAATGCGGTTCGGTTGGTCAGTTGTGCCCTATGTTGCCCCACTGTACCACGCCTCCTCCGTACTCAAAATCCGCCGGGGGCAACCCCGTGCGAGTTCGACTCTCGCCTCGAGCATCGCGGTCTAAGTAAGTCGTCCAAACTTGGTTATCTCCCAGCCTCCCGCATTGGCACACCTCACCGAGTGTGGCCAGCAATAGGCGGATTGTCTCAGAATTGTCCCTGATCGAGAATGAAATAGGCGCCAGGTCGCGTTGACGACCAGGCGCCCGCGTCGTAGTTTCGGCCTTCCCCGGTCCCACTCCTCGATCCGGAGCATCCTCATGCGGGTCTCTTCGATACGCGGCGCGGCGGTCGGCGCCGTCTTGTGCCTCAGCATCCTTCCTCACGTCGGCGCTCAGACCCTCGCCGTCACCGGCGGCACCGTCATTGACGGAACCGGTCGCCCGCCAATACCGGATGGAGTGGTGCTCATGCAGAACGGCCGGATCACCGCCGTGGGCCGGACCAAGGACGTGACCATCCCGAGCGGCGCCACCAAGGTCGACGCCCGTGGAAAGTATGTGATTCCTGGCCTGATGGACGCCAATCTCCATCTCGACCTCAACGTCTGGCTCGACGATTTGATCCGGTACGAGGATCGGTACGACCAAATTGTCCTCGAAGGGGCCCAAATCGCGCTCAAGACCGGCCAGACGACGGTATTCGACACGTGGGGTCCGCGCGCCGCATTGGTCAAAGTTCGCGATCTGATCAACGCCGGCCAGACTCAAGGGAGCCGGATCTATCTCGCGGGGAACATTATCGGGTTCAGCGGGCCGCTCGGGCCCGATTTCTTCGCCCCGGCGGCGGCCCATGTGAGCAAGGCTCTTGCCAAGAAGATCAACGACACCTGGGAGCAGGGCACCGGCCGCGAACTCCTCTGGATGCCTCCCGACACCCTGCGAGTGGCGATCCGCAAATACACGGGCCTTGGAGTCGACTTCCTCAAGTTCGGCGGCAGCGGACACCAGGAGATGAACCTGCTCACCTTCTCGCCCCGAGCCGAGCGGGTGATCGTCGAGGAGGGGCATCGTGCCGGGATGACGGTGCAAGCCCACGTGACCTCGCCCGAAAGCATCGAGATGGCGGTCGACGCGGGTGTCGACATCCTGACCCACGGCGACATCTCGGGGCCGGTTTACCCGATTCCGCCGGAGACCATCAGGAAGATCGTCGATCGCGGGGTGTCAATTTCGGTCTTGTCACACACCAAGCGGGCCATCGAGGCCCAATCCAAGTACGCCGCGACCAACCTGTTGTTGCCCTACATGAAAGTGGCGGCAACCAACATCGAGAACCTGACCAAAGCCGGCGCCAAGCTCATGGTGTCCACCGACGCCGGGGTCGAGGATCCGGTGCGCTTGGCGGAGTCGCCGACCTTGTCGGCGGACACAGTGGACGCCCGCGTCAAACTGGGCGAGGGTCACTTCAACGCGCTCACCGCGTTCGAGGAAGCCGGCATGGCCCCGATGGAGATCTTGAAGGCCGCCACGAGCAACATTGCCAAGGCCTACAAGGTCGATAAGGATCTGGGCACGCTCGAGGTGGGCAAGCGAGCCGATCTGGTGATCCTCGACGCCAACCCGCTCGAGGCCGCCAAGAACTATCGCCGGATCAACTCGGTCATCAAGGATGGCAAGGTGGTGAATCTGGCCTCGCTCCCGGTCGCTCCGGTGATCAGTGCGAAAAAGGGGCCGTAGGCTGACTTCGCGTTGCCGAGTATTTCCGGCTTAAGATTTTAGCCTGCATGCTGCCCGAAATCTGAGAAAACCGGGCCAACTTGCTCACGTGAATCGATACCAAATCGACACCATCGGGTCGATGCCATCTTCTGTCGACCCTTTATTGGCCTCAGGGTTCAATCGGTTTGGCGCCCCGGAGTCGGAGTGCCCCCGGTGCGGGGGAGCCGAGGAACGGCTCGACGCCCGGACCGAGCGCGGCACGTAGGCCTTCGCCCAACGACCTCCATGTCGCACGCAGTGCGTCCGCATCGTCGGCGCGCACTTGCCGGGCGGCGCGCACTCTCGTCGCGATGCGTACTACCTCGCCGCGGGCCGCGGTTATGGCGGCGTCGGTTGTCACGGCATTGGCTTCGACCCGCAACCCCGCATCGGTGAGGACCACGCGAAGGTACTCGTCTCCTCCCACCGCGAGTGAGAATGCACGCCCCACCTCAGCATCGACGAGGCCTGGTGCGGCGAGAGATACTCGGGCGAAGGGGAGCGACCAGTTGTCCGGCGCATACCGGCCACCGGGGTTCGCGAGCCTCGTCCAGATATGCAGGACCCAGACGCGCGTCCCCGTTCCCGCAGTGTTGGGGTTCCCTGGCCTCGCGCCACTCTCGTCGGCGAAGAGCCCGCTATGCTCGTGCCACGCGTCGGGCCATCCCGGTGTGCTGGTCGCAACCGAGTCGCCCCGGGTCGTGACGACAAAACCGACGCCCAGCAGGGTGGGACGCCCATCGAGGTTGGCATAGGTCAACAGGGCGGGACGTGCTGGATCGATGCGACCCGAGAGCAGGGCCCAGGGATGCAGCCAGTGCTCGCCCATTCCTGGGAAGTCGGTGCCGAGGCGCCGGTAGCCGTCGGCGATGGCCACGCGACGGTCCTCGAATCGGGCGGTGAGGCGGGCTGTCTGTTCGGCCAGGGAGTCGAGAGGCACACCCACGGCTACAGTCGAAGAGTGCGCGGCCTGGTCGGCCGGCCTCGAGTGGTCTGTACCGGCCTGGGCCCACAAAATGGCCGGCATGCTCAGGGCGATCGCGACGAGCGCTCGAGTGACGCCCGTCATTTGATCTCCTCCAGCGCTCCCTGCTTGAGGGTGGCAAGCACCTGGTCGAGCAGCGGGCCGGAGAGCCCCTGGGGAAAGCGGCTCACCAGGGCGAGCTTCTCGCGCTTCTGCGCGGAGATCCTCTCGCCCTCCACAACCCTGAACTCCGACCCCAACTTGTCCACGCCGAGTCCGGAAAGTCGAGACCATCGCACCAGCACCAGAGTTTCGCTGCGGATGGTCACCCCTAGAGAATCGACAGCAAAGAGCTCGCCTCGCCGGTCGTCACCTTCACCCCTCACCCTGAAGGCGACGTCGGCGCCCGACGGCGTGAGAGCGAAGCCGAAGTCGCGGGTCCGCTTTCCCCACTGGCATCCGCCCAGGGCCACGGCGGCCATAGTACCGGCCAGTAGCCAGCGGCGCGGGACGAGGCATCCCGACGCCGATCTGATAATCGGGCTCATGCCTCGCTCCTCATTGCACGGGGATGCGCGACGCGTAGAACTGTCGCTCGAATGTTTTCTTGACCCCGGACCAACGCCGCAGCGCGACGAGCACTGCGGAGTCGCCGGGGACGAATGGGGTGGTGCGGGTAGGATTGGCCAGCCAGCTCCCACGAATCCACTCCCGATACCACCCCTGCCAAGCAATGAGATACGTCCAGGACGAATCTCCCTTCAGTGGCCGCGTCTCGGCTGGGCGGAAGACGAGCGTCATGCGCTGCCCGGGGTGGGTCTCCAAGTACCGATCATCGGCGTCGGACACGGCCCCCACGGCCGCGGTGTCGAAAACCGGCCCCGTCCCCTGCGCTGGCGTCGCGACGACAACCTGTGCCACCGAGAGTGTCGTGACTACTGGCCGAGCGATCGTCCCGGCCACCAGGGCTTGGTCAATGCGCCAGTTGTTCGGCGATAAAGCGCAGGCGAATTCGCGCAACCTTCGAGTCGGGTGTTGGGCGAGGCAGGACGATGGCGACGTCGCGGAAAGCAATCGGTCCGACATCACCAAGGCGGGCCCCGCCAACGCGAAGGTCGCCGCTCGGCGGTGCCACGCCTTCTACGGAGGCGTGCATCCCCATTGTGCGGACGTACCACCGCGAGGTCTACGACCGAGGCAATGTGCTGTAATCCGCTGTTGAGCCAGTCGGGGGCGTCGCGCCCGCTGAGCATTCCTTCATAGAGGAGGACCGTGTTGAGGAGCGAGTTGCGCAGCCGTAACAGGACCGCGACGGAGTCGCCCGGAGGAAGGTTGGAGACGTCGAGGTCAATTACAATCCCAACCAGAACACCGGTAACCCAGTTGCCACAGACACGGAGTGGAGGGTGGCCCATCAGACGATCTACCACGATCGGGCCCGGCCGTCATCGATCACGTTGCCGGTGATTGTCAGGAAGGAAGCGCCATAGGCATGGCGCCATGTCATCGGGCAGCGGGATGAGCCGGCAGAACTCGAACGCAATCAGGAAGAAGCGAGCGAGCATGCCTTTGTTTGTTGTGGACTCGCAGCAGCCGGGTAGCCTCTATACCCGACTGCTGCGCGCTATGGTTCAGAAATTGAACGCCAGTCCGAACGAAATGACCGGGTACACTTTTAACTTATCGACATTCTGTTGTGTCGAGGCGATTTGGGCCTGAAGGTCGCTCTGGAGTTGCGCATTGTTGGCCGCGCCGGTGGCACTGAGGCTGACGTCCGCCTTTCCGAGCACTGCACCGAGGTCGAAGAAGAACTTGAACGCGCCTCCGTCTCTCGCCGGGGTGCCAAAGCCAAGCCCCACGTACGGTGCCGCGCTCGGGAAATGCGCGTCCCCGGTGAGGGTGCCAACCTGCGCCGCCGTGTACGTGTTGCCGTTGATCTTGTAGGACCCCGAGGTTGGCTGGCCCGTGGCGGTGACTTTGAGCGGATCTGTCATGATGCCGCCGGTGAGGTGGAAGCTGCCGCGCGAGCTGGGGTAGAGGTCGAGGAGGCCGGAGACCGCTTGGAGCTTGGCCTCCACGGAGTAGTCGATATTGGTTGACGTCTTTGTCGTGCTTAAGCTGAAGTAGTTGGCTCCGATTCGGGCACCCAGGTGGTTCGTGAGTAGCTTCCCGATTTCAAGACCCAACCCGAGGGTGCCAAAACGAACGGCAACGGTCGCATCGGTATGCCGATCTCCGGCTCCGGCGGCTGATGCGTTGCTCCCCTGGGCGGCGAGACGGGTAGCGGCCAACGTCGGTGCGACAACGAGTGCAAGTGTGAGAACGCGTACGAACTGCCTCATGGTAAGCCCTTGTGGAGGTTGAGGAAACTGCAGTGGCTCTCGGGAATCTAACTAGGACAGCCAGACAGGGGCCAAGCGCGACTTCGGCGCGAGCGGCCCTATCTGACTAGAAGTCGATTCGTATTCCGTGTCCCGTCGCGTGGCCGCCGCCGTCGGCGGCCTTTCCCGCAACGTCAAATGCCTCGTACGTCATTGTGGACTCGAATGAGCGTCCGTCGTCGGCCACAACGATTTGTTCGGTGAAGATGCCGTGACCCGCCGGAGCCCAACCACCGCCGCCCTTGATGTCCTCAAACCTTGCGGGAGGCTTGGTGTTAAAGAAGACATACCTGGCCTCGAGTTTGTTAGGTGCCACTTGGCGCCAGACCCCATACGCAGGTGGAACCGGCGGGGCGCCATCATAGTTCGAGGATTCGGTCAGCGTTCCTCCGGCATTGAACACATACAGAAATTGGAGGTCTTTGATCGACGCGAAAGGACCGCTGCTGAATTGAATATTGGAACGCCAGGCGCCGATGAGCGAATCCCCGGGGGCCGGCACCGGCCGGGATGCCGCTGGTGAACAGGCGGGCAAGGCGATGAGGGCTGAGAATATCAGCGGAGTGAAACGGCGCTTGCCCGTTCTCGAGAAGGTCATCAGGTGGTCCTCCTTGCTAGGGTCGGCAGATCGCCGCGAGCTTGCCCTGTAGACCCTGCGCTGAATCGTCCATGAACTCACCGGACCGGGAGCCAACGCCCCACGTGTTGGCGAGAGCCGCAACGACCAGATCGCGGTCACGCCAGACGGTCAGACCAGCCTGGAGCCCGGCGTTCGATCCGTTGATGCTAATCCGCCGCGGATTGTCTCGCACAAACCACCCGAAGCTCATGGAGGACTCGACATTCCCGATCATCGGGCGTTTCCACACCAAGGCGAGCGCCGAATCCGACAGGAAGCCAGGTGCTTGAAACGCGCGACCGAATTGGGCCAAGTCGCCTACGGTGGCGACCAAGTTCCCACCCGCGGTGTTGTGACTGTAGTCCCAATCCGGCACCCGAACCGGTGAGTCCGGGAGCTGATGGAAATCCTTGAGATCATACCACGAGTAGCGGGCCGGCCGAGCCGTTCCGCCCAGCCCGGGCCGGTCGAATGCAACGCTCTGCAACTGCAAAGGTTGGATGACCTTCTCCGCGACATACCGTTGATATGGCATGCCCGACGCACGTTGGATGGCCATTGCGATCAAGTTGTAGCCATAACTCGAGTAGGAGTACCGGCTACCGGGCGCACTGATGAATGCGTTGTCGCGGAATAGCGGGAGAATATCGAGAACATCATCAAAGTGCCGGGCATACAAACTGTCGTTGCGCTCCGGTCCCCAATGCCGGAGGCCCGCGAGATGGGCCGCCAAATGCCGCAGAGTGATCGCACCCTGGGCGTGCCGGGGAAATTCGGGGACGTATCGTTGGATTTCGACGTCCAGGTCGACGCGGCCCTCCTCATAGAGCTTGAGCAGGGCGGCTCCTGTAAATGCCTTCGTGATACTTGCGATGCCGAACGCGGTCGCTGTGGTTGCGGCCCGACCCGCCTCCTTGTCCGCCCAGCCAAACCCCTCCGAGAAGACCGCGCGGCCCCGGCTCAGCACCGCGACTGCTAAGCCGACGTTTTGCTGGCGCTTCTGGAACTCCGCGATGATGCCTCGAAAAGCAGCCGCTGAGTCGCTACACGCTTGGCCTTCAGCCGACCGCACCAGTGCACCACCGAGGGAAACCCACAGAACAAACGAACGCATCATCGGGTGGGGCGTTCCATTGCGCGGGCGGCGTCCTCAACACCCCACACAGGAATCTCGTTCCCTCCGAGCACATAGATACACTCTTTGGGTAGCCTGTCGCCTCGGCGAGTGCCGGCGACCGGAGGCGCGACGAAGCCCTCGGCCACAGCCTTCCGGGCGCTTTCAGTCAAGTAGATCTCGACCCGGCCGTCCGCCCCGGGCGAAGAACTCCAAACCTCGAGTGGATCCGTTCCCATGGCATGAGTCCGTCCTCGCGGCGAATTGAGAAATCGAGACAGAGCGGCGACGAAGGCGGCGGCCTCTTCCGGCGAGTGGAAGAGGACACTTGGGTACAGTGATTCCTCATTTGGGGCACGCATCGGTCGGTCCATTTCGGGGTAATGAACGGTCACCGAAGGCAATTGGTCGACAGCAACCCGTGGCGCTCCACGCAACCCGGCCTCGGTTCGGCTTCACCAGTGCTCGATTAGCCACCCGCGGATTGGGTTGGCCACGCGATCCGCGATTTCGAGCGACGCATCTATCGCGCGTCGGAGCGGCCCCACGGCTCGATCGCGGTAACCAATACGGATCTCCCTGGGCTCGTCTTCCGGCTTCGGGGCGATGGAAAGTCCGACCCCGGTGGGCGGCCGTCGCATCGGGGGGGAGAGGTCGCTCTGTTCCTCGGGTATCGGCTCGGGTCCAATCATAGTCGGGGTCCTCCACCTTCAGGTGCGGCGTGGTGTCGGGTAGGGCTCACTTCCAGCCTACGCAATTGGTGCCTAGCGGTTTCATCCAGGGTCCCGATGCGGTGCCCACGTGCTTCCGCGCCGACCTCGCGGCGACGTGACGGCTCCCATCCTTCCAATCTAGCGCGACAGCATTCGGGCGACCTCCTGGTGCGACCGGCAACGGTCTGGAAGCCCCGCTCCTCAAATGACGGAGGCCGAGCTATTTTCCCTGGTCAGCTTTCCCATGGCCCAGGAATCGATTGAACCTCCCACGCTCCTTTGTCGACGCGGTGGTGTTTGCGTGCATTACCGCTGGCCTGTCCGGCCGTGCTTTCGCTGGCCCGGCGCCGGTCGATTCCAACGATTCCACGCCGGCCCGGCGCCAACCATCCGGCGCGCCCCGCGTTGTGGAGGCGATCGCGGTGCAGGGAACGATTGTGGTGGACGGGAAGCTCGATGACGAGGTCTGGAAGCAAGCGACCCCCGCATCGCATTTTCTGCAGAGCGAACCGCATGACGGCCAACCGGCCACGGAGGAGACCGAAGTGCGAGTCTCCTACGACGGCGCGAACCTATACGTCGGCGCCTATCTCCACGACCACGAACCCGATCGGATCATCGTCAACGACATCCGCAAAGACTTCCAGGAGCAAGACCAGGACGATTTCGAGGTTTTGCTCGACACCTTTCGCGATCACCAGAACGGGTACGTGTTCATCACGAATGCGCTGGGGGCGAAGGCAGATCGTCAGGTGGCCAAAGAAGGGCGTGAGGTCAATCCGAGCTGGGATGCCGTGTGGACGGTGAAGACCCAGCGCGTCGCGGACGGCTGGACACTTGAGATGGCGATCCCCTTCCGTTCCCTCCGCTTCCCGTCCGGGTCCGAGCAGCGTTGGGGCATCAATTTCAGCCGGCGGATCCGCCGCAAGAATGAGATCGTGTTTTGGTCGCCCGTGCCCAGGTCCTACAACCTCGCGCGGGTGTCCCTGGCGGGTGAACTCTCCGGGTTGGTTCTCCAGGGCACGAGCCGCGACCTTCGAGTGAAGCCGTACCTGGCCGGGACGACGCTGCGGGAGACCGGCGGCGCGTCGTTCGACCAGCACGCCGATATCGGTCTCGATGTCAAATACGGGATCACGCCAGGGCTCACGCTCGACGCGACGTTGCATCCCGACTTCGCCCAGGTGGAGGCGGATGAGCAACAGGTCAACCTCACCCAATTCAGCCAGTTCTTTCCGGAGAAGCGCGAGTTCTTCCTGGAGAACTCGGGGGTGTTTTACGTCGGCGATGCGGCGCGGAACAACCAGCTGTTCGCCGCCCCGACCGCCGATGAAGACCTCCTCCTCTTCTTCAGCCGCCGGATTGGCCTGAGCGATTCCGGGAAGGCCATCTCGATTCCAGCCGGCGTCCGGCTGACCGGGAACGTCGAGGGGTTCACCGTGGGTGCCCTCTCGATGCAGACCAAGGCGACCGAAATCTCCCGGGCGAACAACTATTCGGTGCTCCGCGTGCGCCGCAACATCGGCACCGGCTCCGATCTCGGTGTCATCTTCATGAACCGGCAAGCGACGGATACATCGGGCGACTACAACCGTGTGTTCGGCGTCGACGGCAATATTCGATTCGCCCGGAAGGTGGACTGGAACTCCTATCTCATCGGGTCGGCGACGCCCGGTGTGAATGGCGGACAATATGCGGTGCGGTCCTCGCTCAATTACGAGGGGAATTTCCTGCACAGTAAAGTTGGGATCCTCCAAATCGGAGAGAATTTTCGCGACGATCTCGGGTACTACCTGCGCACGGGCGCTCGAAAATACCTCATCGACATCGGGATCCGTCCACGGTTTGCCTGGCTCCAGCACCTCGGCATTCGGGAGATGCATCCGCACGTTGTGGACAACTACTACCAGGATCTGACTGGGCGGATGATCGCGAAAACGTTCCACAACGGGTACACGTTTTTTCTGAACGACGGCGGGTATGTGGAGTTCTCCGTGAACCCCAAGTTCCAACGGACCACGGAGCCGTTCACCATCCACACCGAGCGAAGCTCGGCCGATTCCGTGGTCATTCCCCCCGGGTCGTATGACTGGGCCGAATATCAGGTCATCGGGGGCACGGACCCCAGTCGCCCCGTGGCGTTGGGGTTTACCGGCATCACCGGTGGGCTCTGGAGCGGGCGGCAGAAGACGATACGGGGTTCCCTGACCGTGCATCCGGGGTATCGGGTGCGACTCACCGCAAGTGTGTCGCGTACTTCGGCGTCGCTCGATATTCCACGAACGAGGTTCGTAGAAACCCTCTATACCGCGCGGCTGGGCTACTCGTTCGCGACCAACATGTTCGTCGATGCGCTGACCCAGTATGAGCCAAGCGCCAAGACGTTCAACGCGAACGTCCGTTTTAACCTCATCCACCATCCGCTGAGCGATCTCTTCGTGGTGTTCAACGAACAGCACATCACCGGCCCCGACGCTCCACTCCCGGGACGGAGTGTGATCGTCAAGTTCACGCAGATGGCGGCGTTCTGAATCAGGGAAACGGGAACCGGGGAAACGGGAGGGGAAAAAAGCGGGCCCGGAGTTTGAGCCCCCGGGCCAGGCATGCTCGGTTTCCTACGTCGGCATCACGGAACCAGCGCTGTCTTCCTCGGCTCGAGCTTCACAGTCCACAGGCCACTGTTCCAATCGGCCATGAAGATGTTCCCCTTGTAGAGCTGCGGTCCCATGGTGAACGGCGCGTTGGCGATTACGCCCTTGGGGTCGAACGGGAAGAATCGGGCGATTTCCCGACCTTGGAAATATAGGTTGCCTTTGAGCTCTCCCGAGATGTCGACCACGCGCATCCCGCCGTTGTAGAACGATGCGTAGAGCTTCTCGCCCTCCACCCAGAAGTTGTGCGACCCCGCCTCCGGTACCTCGTAGCGAGCCACTTCCTCGGGATGCTGCGGATCGGTGAAGTCGATGATATGGGCATACCCGGCCGCGTGAACCGGCGCGGAGCCCGGCTCGATGTTCAACCCCTCGGGGAAAATCTCATCACCGGTGATGACGTAAAACTTGCCGTTGGGATTCTTGTACGGGTAGGCCGCATGGGTGGACCCCAGAGGATACTTGTAACTGGCAAACTGCACCGGCTTCTCGGGTGATCCGCCGTATTTGCCGTTCCCGACATCAACCAGTATCACCCCATCCCCCCATTGTGACGCGTAGGCAATCCCGTCGACGACCCAGACGTCGTGAATGCCGTGACCCGGCGTGCTCAATTCGAAGAAACCGACCCGCTTCGGATGCACCGGGTCCTTGATGTCGATGACATCAAACCGGGTGCCGGCATTGATCGCGAAGACATAATTCTTCCAGATATTGACGTTGTGTACTCCCCCGTAGAGGCCATCGTCGAAATTGGAAAGCACTTTCACGTGATGTGGATCGGTGCAGTCGATGATGACAATGCCGTTTTTCCGGTTGGACGCCCCTTCGCGGGTAATGACGCAGATCGTCCCGGTCTCGTCCACATACACATCGTTGACCGTCCGAGCGTCGACGACCACGCTGTCGATCAGGACCTGGTGGGCCGCGTCGGTGACATCATAGAAGTATGCCTGCCCACCCGCGCCCCACATTCCGGCGATCATGTAGTCCCGGCCGTCCTTGCCCTGCCACACGTAGAGATCCGACGTATGCTTGTCTTGAATCGAAGAGCGGCCCACCAGCTTCACTTCCTGGCTCACATTCCGGTTGGCGATGCTCACCGTGGCCTGCGAAGAGACCCCAGCCGCCACGGCGAATACCGTGTGATAGCCCGCCCGTTGCGCCACGAATCGGCCCTTATCATCGATATCGGCCGACGGGAACTGGGCGATGACCGTGTCTTCGACCGTGGAGGACACGGAATAGCTGATCGGAGCGTTCGCCACTTCGCGGCCGGCCGCGTCGTAGGGTATCGCGGTGAAATGGATCACGTCGCCGGTCCGTCTCGTGAGTGCGCTTGCCAATAGCTTCACGTTCCGGATCGGATTCGTTTCCACCGTGTATTTGTACTCCCCCGTCACCCGCTCCGCGGTCGCGCGGAGCAGCACGGAACCGGGCCTCAGTCCCGTGATCATGCCCGTCGGAGTCACCGTGGCAATGGCCGGGTTGCTGGTCGACCAGGTGACGACGATTTCCTTGCGCTCCCCCTTGGCTCGGTCGATCGCGGTTGCGGTGTTCGCCAATGTGGCGCCAACCAGCAGCCGTTTTCCGGAAACATGGACCGCGACCGATTGGATCGGAGGAAACCTCACTTTGACGGTGACGGATGAGAACACTGGGCGGCTGTCCATCGCCACCGCGGCCACGATATACTCGCCGCCCTCCGTCGCCTTGACCCAACCTTCTTGGCTCACCGAGACACCCTTTGGGGACCGGGAGAAGTACCGAATATCGATTTCAACGGGCTTCCCATCGGCGTCGAAGGCCGTGGCGGTGAGCTTCACTGAATCGCCCACCGCGAGTTCGAGCGCGGCAGGAGTGGCCTCGATCTTGGCCACCTTGGGTTTTGCTGGGGCCGGAGTTTGGGCCCGGACGGTGACGGGGGAACCAGCCGCGACGAACAGCAGAGTGGTGATCAGATGTAGGGCGAGTCGGACGGCCTTCATGTGAATTCTCCAGGAGGAGCGGAATGTTCTGTGAAATAGACTGTTACGTGGGGTCAACTCAGGAAACATAGCAGCATTCACTCGGCCGGTGGCTCCCACATCTCGAGGTGTCCGACCGAGAAAGAGCCCGCCCTTTCGAGGCGCTCAAGTATTGACACGGACAGCCGAAAATACTACTGTATCGGAACAGTAGTACACTGGATCAGTCCCGACGGGCGGAGTCGCATGTTCACGAATCTCGATCCGAAAAGCCCGATCCCGCTCTACGAGCAGATTGCCGGGCGACTCAAGGCGGCGGTGGCCGTCGGGGAACTCCGTGCGGGTGTCCCGCTCCCCTCGGTCCGTCAGCTCGCGGCCCAGCTCCGGATCAATCCCGCCACTGTGGTGCAGGCGTATCACGAGTTGGAGTCCCAGGGGTGGGTCGAGATGCGACAGGGGGCGGGCACTTTCGTGCGGTCCATGCAAGGGGAACTCAAG
>JANYKV010000159.1 GCA_025358055.1 Gemmatimonadota bacterium | reverse complement strand
TCGCGTCCCGCCAAGTGCCCTGGAAAGCGGGCGAGGATCTATTGTGTCTCTGGACCGATGGGCTCGTGGACGGAACCAACGGGGCCGGCGAGTGCTTCGGTGAACCACGCCTCATTGCGGCGATCGTCGAGCGTCGTTCGGCCCATCCAGAACAGATCATCGCCGGCATCATGGCTCTCGCGGCTGAGTTCGACGGAGAGCCGGCCGACGATCGGACCCTCCTGGTGCTACGCCTCTGAGCCGATTTCCCGCAAAACGCCGCTTCGGCCAGCACTTTCTTCACGACCCGCGGATTCTAGGCCGGATTGCGGATGCGCTGGAGCCGCACGCCGGCGAGTCCGTGTTGGAAATCGGGCCCGGACGCGGGGCACTGACCGCTCTCCTCGTTGCACGCGGCGTGGCGCTGACTGCGATCGAGAAAGACCGTGACCTCCTACCCGAACTCCGCGAACGATTTCCGCAAGTGCGGCTGCTCGAAGGCGACGCCCTCGAGGTCGACTGGCCCACTGCCGCGACGGCCGGCCAGCCGGTTGGCGGCGTGTATAAGGTCATTGGAAACATTCCCTACAACATCACTTCACCACTGATCGACAAGGCCCTCACCCCGCCTCTACCCGCACGAATCGTGTTTCTGGTCCAGCGGGAGGTCGCCGACCGCGTCGTAGCCCGGCCCGGGACCAAGGCCTACGGCGGGTTGAGTGTGGGGGTCCAAACGTGGGCCGACGCAACCAAACTCTTCGTCGTTCCGCGTGGGGCCTTCGTTCCCGCGCCCAACGTGGATTCCGCGGTGTTGCGGCTCACGCCTCGAGCGACACCGGGCCTGAGGGAGGCCGACGCCCGCGCGTTCCGGCAGTTGGTAACGAGCCTCTTCGGGGCCCGGCGCAAGCAGTTAGGGCGGGCCCTGCGCCAGATCACGGGCCAACCCGCTGAACGGGTGGTGCAGGTCCTCAGCCGTTTGGGAATCCGGCCGGAGGAGCGGCCTGAGCAACTCTCGCCGACCCAGTTTGTGGCTCTTTTCCAGGCCGTCGTTGACGGGCTGGGCGCGGGTGACTAGGTTTGTGAAATCTTTCACAACGTCGCAATGCGCAAGATTGCTGAATCAACCGTCCGCCGTCTATCGCTCTACCTTCGCTTCCTAGAAGAATTTGAGGAACAGGGGGCCAGCACCGTCAGTTCCGAGGCGCTTGCCACTCGGGGCGGGACGACCTCCGCTCAGGTCCGGAAGGACCTGTCGTTCTTTGGGTCCTTCGGCAAGCGCGGGTTGGGCTATCAAGTCCACGAACTGGCCGGGCAACTCCGAGATATTCTGGGGCTGACCCGTCGGTACCGGGTCGCGGTGATCGGGGCGGGAAAAATCGGGAGCGCCTTGGTCCAGTATCGAGGGTTCGGGCAACGAGGGTTCGACATCGTGGCGATTTACGATGCGGACCCAGCCAAGATCGGTCACCCGTGGAACGGGCTCAAGGTTCGAGACATCGAAAATCTGGAACACGACCTCCCGTCGCTCGACGTGGATTTGGCGGTCATCGCCACGCCCGGTGAGGCGGCGCAGCCGATGGCAGATCGGCTGGTTCGGGCCGGAATCAAGGCGCTGCTCAATTTTGCGCCCGTCCAGCTCACCGTGGCCGATGAGGTGATCCTGAAAAGCGTGAACCTGGTGCTCGAACTCGAGTTGTTGAGCTATGCGTTGACGAATCGGTAGCGGCCCGCTCGCCGGTCCCTGGTCCCTGGTCCCCAGTCCCTGGTCCCTGATAGCTTTCACCATGCCACCCGTCAACGTCACGTCTGAAATCGGCCCCCTCCAGGCCGTCCTGGTGCACACCCCAGGGCTCGAACTCGAGGCAGTGACCCCGGGTAACCGCGAAGACTATCTCTACGATGACCTGATCGGCCTGGAAGTCTCGACCCGTGAACATCGCCGATTGGTTTCGGTGCTCAAGAAATTTGCGACCGTGTTCGAGATCACCGATCTCTTGACCAAGACCATCGCCAAACCGGAAGCCCGAGAATTCCTCATCTCCAAAACGATGGACGTCGTGCCATCCGAGCCGCTGGCGCAGCAACTCGCCGCGTTGCCACCGGCGGATCTGGTGAAGATGGTGATCCAAGGGGTCGAGGAAGAGGCCGGTCCGATCGCCGCGGCGCTCAACGAGGTGGGGTTCGCGTTGCCACCGCTCCCGAATCTCTTTTTCCCGCGGGACATCGGCCTGGTGATCGGGCGGCACGCGGTCGTCGGGTCCATGCGGTATGGGATTCGATGGACCGAAGAGCTGCTGATCAAAGCGCTGTTTCTGTTCAACCCGGAATTGGAGAATGCGGGCCTGTTGTACGACGGGTCGGAAGAGCGGCGCAGTAACTATTTTCTCGAGGGTGGCGATGTTCACGTGCTGCGCAACGACCTCTTGCTGGTCGGATTCAGCGAGCGGTCATCGCCCAGCGCGCTGGATCAACTGTGTGACGTGGTGTTCGAGCAGACCCCCATCAAAGACATGATCGTGGTAGTCATGCCCCGCGAGACCACCGCCATTCACTTGGACATGCTGTTCACCCAGCTCGATCGCGACCTCTGCGCCGTCTATCCGCCGACGTTCATCGGCCCGGAACGGCTCACGATCTTGCATCGCAAGAAGGGTCGGAAGGGCATCACGGAACGATCGGACCTCTTTGCAGCGCTCAAGCAGGTGGAGTTGCCGCTGTCGCCCGTGTTGGTGGGTGGGAAGCGGCGCACCACCCAGGAGCGTGAGCAATGGGCGTCGGGCGGTAATTTCGTCGCGGTGCGTCCGGGAACCGTGATCAGCTATCAGCGCAATGAATTCACCTTGAAGGAGATGGAGCACGCGGGCTTCAAGATTCTCACCAGCAAAGATTTCCTCGCGTTCGACGACTGGAGTGATAGCCGGCAACGGACGGTCATCACGATCGAAGGTGGTGAGCTCGTGCGGGGTGGAGGCGGGCCGCGCTGCATGACGCTCCCGATCCGGCGCGGCGAGCCGTGACCGGAGTGACGGCACACCCGGAGAGCACGCTGCTCGACCGGGTCCTCGCAGTATTGGCCCCCGGGCCGCAATGCGCCGACCGGCTCACTCGCGACGTCCTAGGAGTCGCCCGGGCACCGACGGCCGTCGCGGAGCGATTGTGCGTGGCCCTTCTCGGCGCCGATCCGCGCGTGGTGCGCCTGGCGGATGGCCAGTGGGCGCTCCAGGCGGCGGCGAATGGCTCGCCCTTCCTGGACGATTGCGCTTTTGCGGTGGTCGACGTCGAAACGACGGGCATGCGCGCGGGATTGGATGATCGCATCATCGAGATCGCGATCGTCGTGGTGCAGGGAAACCGGCGTGAGATGGTCTTCGACAGCCTTGTGAATCCGCTCCGTCCGATCCCGAGGATTGTCTCGGGGATCACGGGAATTACCGAAGACATGGTGCGGACCGCGCCCACCTTCGCCGATCTCGCCGACGATGTTCTCACCGAGCTCTCGGGACGAGTGTTCGTGGCGCACAACGTACGGTTCGACTGGCCCTTCGTCCGGGCCGAGCTCCGGCGCGCCCGCGGCGTCGGTCTCGACGGCCCTCGGCTCTGCACCGTGCGGCTCGCGCGCCGGCTAGTGAACCCGATCGAGTCCTGTTCGCTGGACGCACTGACGCATCACTTCGGGTTTGAGAATCCGGCCCGCCATCGAGCCGGCGGGGACGCGATCGTCACCGCTCAGCTCCTCGAACGGCTGCTCCCCCTGGCTCGGGAACGCGGCGCGTCGACGCTGCGCCAACTCGCAGCGCTCCAGGTCCGGCGTCGCAAGCGCCCGCGCCGGAGGCAGGAAGCCGAAACTCCGCCACCTCCGGCCCCGCCGGACACGCTGTTCTCCTGAGCATTGGGCCGGCCGGACGGGGTCGGTTTCTGGAGGCTAACCCATTGACGCACTTGGTCCTTGCCACTATGCTTCGGCCAGAATTGAAGCGAGGGCGTGTTGCTCTCCACCCGTAGCCGACTGCTGCGTGACCGGGTCCCGCGATAGACGACAACGCCCTGCCAGGCTTGTAATTGCGTCTGCAACGGACACCCCACGCCAGGGTGTCCGTTTTGGTTTCTTTCCAAGGAGGTAGGCCGCTGTCCACAAACGAGCGCGAGAGACGCATCCGGGTGAACCGGCAGATTCGAATCAGTCCGGTTCGTGTTATCACCGATACCGGCGAACAACTCGGGGTATTGCCGATCGAAGAGGCCCTGGCCGCCGCGGAAGAGCGAGGCCTGGATTTGGTGGAAGTGGCGCCGACGGCCCGCCCCCCCGTGGTCAAGATCATGGACTACGGCAAGTTCAAGTTCGAAGAGGCGAAAGCAGCGCGGGCAGCGAAAAAGAAACAGCACGTGATTCAAATGAAGGAAGTCAAGTTTCGTCCCGGCATCGACGATCACGACTTCGATTTCAAAACCCGGCACGCGCGAGAATTCTTGGCGGACGGGAATAAGGTCAAAGTCACCATGATGTTCCGCGGCCGTCAGATGGCGCGCATCGATTTGGGGAAAGCGGTATTGGATCGCGTGGCCATTTCGCTCGCCGACGTCGGCAAGATTGAATTCGACGCGCGACTCGAAGGCCGCAACATGACTATGGTGATCGCGCCCAAGTGATGGCGTGGTCCAACGGAAACTGGAGCCGGTAATGCCGAAAATGAAAACCAAGCGGGCGGCCGCTAAGCGCTTCACGCGAACGGGGTCCGGAGCGCTCAAGCGGGGGCAAGCCAACAAACGCCATATTTTGACCAAGAAGACTCGGAAGCGGAAAAATCAACTGGGCAAAACCGCCTATGTGAGTTCCGCAGATTTCCCCCGGGTTTCTCGTCTCCTTCAGGCCTGAGGGTACCGACCATGCCTCGCGTAAAAAATGGTGTAGCCCACCATGCTCGGAAAAAGAAGATCATGGAGGCCGCCAAGGGTGCCCGAGGCGGACGCAGCAAGCTCTACAAGGCCGCCAAGGAAACCGCTGAACGGGCCATGCGATATGCGTATCGCGACCGGCGCAAGAAGAAGAGCGATTTCCGGACGTTGTGGATCACGCGAATCAATGCCGCCGCGCGGTTGCACGATCTGAGCTACAGTCGACTGATCGCCGGGCTCAACAAGGCGGGGGTCGAGATCAACCGGAAGGTACTGGCGGATCTGGCCGTGCATGATGCCGATGCATTTGCCCGAGTGGCTGAGGTCGCCAAAGGTCAGAAGTAGGGGTCGCGTCGCTGGGAACCCTTGCACGGACCCGCGGGGGCCCCCGCCCGAAA
>JANYKV010000027.1 GCA_025358055.1 Gemmatimonadota bacterium | reverse complement strand
ACCGCCTGAAACGGTCGGCCCCGCTTCCCATTCAGTCGCTTCGTCGCGATAGGCCTATGCCCGAGTCCACCGGTTTTCCAGCGCTCGACACCTTGTTGCCCCGCCTCACCGCGATTTCCACGCTCGACGCGGACGGGCTGGAACAAGAGCACATCGCCATTCTCGGGCGAAAGCAAGGCGCGCTCACCGCCGCGCTGCGGAGCGTGGCCACCCTCCCTGCCGAAGAGCGCCGGCCCTTCGGTGGAGCGGTCAATCAGGTCAAGGCATGGTTCGAGGCGGCGTTCGAGGCTCGCCGGAACGCACTGGCCGCCAGCGCTCCGGTGCCGGGCAGCGATGTAGACCTCACGATGCCGGGGCGCCGGCGTTGGGTCGGCGCCCAGCACCCCGTCACCACCGTCATCGATGAAATCGTCGGCATCTTTCGCGGCATCGGATTCGCCGTCGCGATCGGTCCTGAAGCTGAAACGGAATGGTACAATTTCATCGCCCTAAACTTTCCCCAAGACCATCCGGCGATGGACCTCCACGATACGCTCTTTCTCGACCCGCTCGGCCAAGCGGTTCCGCCCGGGGAGCGGATCGTCCTGCGGACCCACACGAGCCCGGTCCAAATTCGAACGTTGATGGAGACGCCGCCGCCGTGGCGTGTGGTGGCGCCGGGAATGTGCTACCGGAACGATCCTTTTGATGCCTCACACGCCCCCGGGTTCCACCAAATCGAAGCGCTGGCCGTGGACGAAGGGATCGGGTTCGTGGACCTGAAGGCGACGCTGACTTACTTCGCTCGGAAATTCTTCGGTGCGGGGACCAAGGTTCGCTTTCGGCCTTCTTACTTCCCGTTCACGGAACCCTCCGCCGAAATGGATGTGGAGTGCCAGATCTGTCACGGCCGGGGCTGTCCGGCTTGCAAACACACCGGGTGGATGGAAATCCTCGGCTGTGGCATGGTGCATCCGAATGTGCTGACGAACTGCGGGGTTGACGCGGAGCGATACACCGGTTGGGCGTTTGGCATGGGCCCTGGACGGGTCGCGATGCAACGCTACGATTTTCCTGACATCCGGCTGGAATACGAAGGCGACATGCGGTTCCTTTCCCAATTCGCGCTCTAGACCGATGAATATCTCGCGCCGCTGGCTCGAAGCGTTCCTGCACCGGCCCCTCGACGCGCGCGACCTGGTCGAACGCCTGGCCATGTTGGGCGCGCCAGTCGACGCCGTGGAGCCGCTCTTCGCCGATCTCGGCGCCGTGGTCGTGGCGCTCGTCGAGGACGTTCGACAACACCCGAACGCCGATCGCCTGCGGCTTTGCACGGTGAACGATGGGGGTTTGGTTCGGCGGAACGTGGTGTGCGGCGCACCGAACGTCACCGCGGGGCGGAAGTACCCATTCGCGCGCGTCGGCACCAAGCTCCCCGGTGGCATTCTCATCGAGAAGCGAAAAATCCGCGGCGAACCGTCGGAAGGGATGCTTTGCTCGAGCCGGGAACTTCGGCTAGGGGAGGAGTACGATGGACTCCTCGAGTTGCAGACGGACGTCGAGCCCGGCGGGCTACTCCTGGATGCCCTGCCGATCGCCGACGATCGCCTGGTCGTCGACGTCACGCCAAATCGGGCCGATCTCTTGGGGCACAAAGGCGTGGCGCGCGAGATCGCGGCGTCGCTTGGGATTCCTTTCCGTCTGCCGATCATTCCCGGCGCGGCGGCAGTGCAGCTGCCGGTCATCGCGCGGGTCGACGGTCCGGGCCAGACCGACGGCGTAACGGTCGCAGTCGAGGACCACCAGGGCTGCGGCCGGTTCGCCGCGGCGGTCATCCGAGGCCTGCGGGTTGGGCCGTCCCCCGGATGGCTCAAGTCGCGACTGGAGGCCGTCGGACTCCGATCGATCAGCAACGTGGTCGACGTAACGAACTACATCATGTTCGAACTCAACCAACCGCTCCACGCCTACGACCTCCACAAGCTACGCGGCGCGACGGTCATCGCTCGGCGGGCCCGAGCCGGCGAGAAATTGGTGACGCTGGATGGCGTGGAACGCGCGCTGACCACGAACATGACCGTGATCGCGGATGGGGCGGGTGCGATCGGCATTGCCGGCGTCATGGGCGGTCGCGACTCCGAGGTCTCCGCCGCGACGACCGACGTCTTCCTCGAGAGTGCCTGGTGGGCGCCCACGAACATTCGGGCCACTCGCCGCACGCTCGGGATGACGAGCGAGGCGGCCTACCGGTTCGAACGGGGTACCGATCTCTGGGCCATTCCGGATGGACTCCGACGCTGCCTCGAATTGTTGCTGACCGTGGCCGGCGGCACGGTCGCGGACTCTCCCGTCGATGTCTGGCCCCATCCTACGCATCCGCCCCGGATCTTCCTGCGCCAAGCGCGCGTGGCGCAAGTCCTCGGCGCGGAACTGCCGCTTCACACCATCGAGCAACATCTCGTGTCCATTGGGGCTCAAGTCGTCTCCAAGCCCGCAGACGGGCGCTTGGCCGTGGATGTCCCAGGCTGGCGACCCGATTTGCAGGCCGAGATCGATCTCATAGAGGAGGTGGCTCGGCGCCACGGCTACGACCAGTTTCCCTCCGACCTGCGGCCGTTCCGTCCCGCGGCACAGATCGATCCGCCGCGGGAAATCGCTTCGGCTCGGGTGCGCCGCGGCCTGATCGGCCAAGGGCTGTTCGAGGTGGTGACGCTGCCGATGGGGCCGGCGGATGGTCCGGAGAGCGTTGCATTGCTGAATCCCCTTTCGGCCGAGCATGGGTTTCTTCGGCCGCGACTCCTGACTGGGCTCCTGAAGCAAGTGGAGAAGAATTGGGCCAACCAGATCCGCGATGTGCGACTCTTCGAAATCGGGACGGTGTTCGCTCCCGGGCCGCGGGGAGGTCGGCCGGTGGAAGCCACCCATGTCGCCGGCGTCATTTCCGGAGCCCGAGAGCCCCGGCATTGGACCGGGAGTAACCACGGGCCAGACATGGATCTGTGGGATCTGAAAGGGCTGTTCCAGGCGGCGATCGGTCTAGCGATTCCGCGCGCCTCCGTGCATGTTGAGGGCGAGGGTTGGCGGGCGGTTGGACCCGACGAGCGCCCGGTGGGGCGCGCTGTGCCGCTGACGGGAGACCGGCCCCCGTGGGCCGCGCCCTGCTTCGGTTTCGAGGTGGCGCTGGATGAAAGCGACCATCCGGGCGTGCGGTTCCGGCCGCTGCCGACCACGCCTGCTGTCGAGCGCGACCTGGCGCTGCTGGTGCCGCTGGCCGTGTCGTCCGCCGAGGTTGGACGCTCCCTGACCGACGGAGTGGGACCCTTGCTCGAATCGGCGCGGGTGATCGACGAGTATCGCGGGGCGGCCATTCCCGCGGGGAGGCGGAGCGTGGCGTTCCGCCTCACTCTCCGGTCGGCCGACCGCACGTTGAGAGATGCGGAGGTCGACGCGGCCATTCGCCACGCGTTAGCCACGTTGGAGCGATCGCTTGATGTCGTCCTACGAACGGCCTGATCGTGCGGCGCTGGCCGCCCTGGAACCTCTTGTGGCCCGGCTTGAAGATGAGCTGGGGTCTTGGCGCCGCCGGTCACTGAAGGCGGAGGCCGAGGTTCAAGAACTCCGCACTCAAACCGGCGTGGTCTCGGGTCCCGACCTGATCGAGTTGCGGGCTCGGCTTGAAACGCTGACGGCCGAGAACGGTCTGTTGCGCCAGCGCATGGCGACCGCTCGCGAGCAAGTGGATCAACTGCGGACGAGGCTCCGATTCCTCGAGGACCGCGAAGCGGACGGCGCCGCGTGACCGGACCCAAGCACACTGTCAAAGTGCTGATCGGCGGCGAAGAATTCACCGTCCGCTCCGAGCTCCCGCCAGAATACACCCGCGAAGTGGCGTCGCATTTCGATGCGGCGCTCGCTCGCATTCGAGGTTCGCTGCCGACCGTGGAGGCCCACAAGGCCGCGATCCTCGCTGGACTTGCGATCACCGACGAGCTGTTCCAAGCGCGAAGCGCCGACGCCGACCAGGCGGCCCGACTCACGGCTCTCGCCGAAACGATCGCTCGACTGCTGCCGCCCGGCAAACGTGTCGGAGGCACCCGCGCGACGGGGAGCACCCCCGCCAGCGACTAACACTCCGCGACCGGTGGTCGCGTTGGAGATACAGACAATGCCGCAGGTTGATTTGCTTCAGGTGATCGGAGGCCTCGCCTCCGGCGTCGTCCTTGCCCTATTCGCCAGCTTCCTCTACCTCCGTTCCCGCCGACAGACCGCCGGTGCGATTGTCGCCGCCGCCGAATCCGAGGCGAAAGCCAAGCTGAGCACCGCCGAGCGCGAGGTGGAGAAGGTGCGGAAAGCCGCTCAGGTCGAAGGCAAGATGGAAGCGCTGCAACTGCGCGAGTCGGTTGACCGGGAATTCGCGAAACGGCGCGAGGAGGCCGATCGCTCGGAGCGCCGGTTCGAGGAACGGGAGCGATCCCTCGCCAAACGAGTCGAGCAATTCGAGCAGCAGGAAAAGAGCCTGAGCGGACGCCAATCCGGCATCGCGAAACAGGAGGAGGCGGTGAAGGGCCGGGCCGCCGCGATTGAGACGCTGGTTCAGGAGCAACAGACGAAGCTGGAGCGCATCGCCGGCCTTTCGGCGGAGGAGGCTCGTCGAGACGTGCTGCGACGCGCGGAGGACGAAGCCAACAGCGAGGCCTTGGCGTTGGCGCGGGACATCAAGGAACAGGCCAAGAAGGGCGCGGACAAAGAGGCGCGCCGCATCATTTCGATTGCGATCCAGCGCTTGGCCGCGGAGCATACCGCGGAAACGACGGTGGCCGCGGTGGCGCTCACCAGCGATGAGCTGAAAGGGCGCATCATCGGGCGGGAAGGACGGAACATCCGGAGCTTCGAGACCGCCACCGGAGTGGACGTCATCATTGACGACACCCCCGACACGGTCATCATCTCCTGTTTCGATCCCGTGCGACGCGAGGTGGCTCGGCGGTCACTCGAAGCTCTCATCACCGACGGGCGGATTCACCCCGGACGGATCGAGGAGGTCGTTGCCAAAATGCGCCGGGAGGTCGATGCTCAGATGGTAGAGCTCGGCGAACAGGCGGTGTATGAAATCGGGGTGCACGGCATGGATCCCGAGTTGATCAAGCTGGTCGGCCGAATGCGGTGGCGGACCTCCTACGGCCAGAACATTTACGAACATTCCAAGGAAGTCGCCTGGATCGCCGGGATGCTGGCGGCCGAACTGCACCTCGATGTGGCGTTGGCGCGGCGGGGCGGATTGCTGCATGATGTCGGCAAGGTGCTCACGCACGACAACGAAGGGACCCACGTCGACCTCGGTGTCGAGGTGGCCCGCAAGTATGGGGAACGCCCCAACGTGATCGGGTGTATCGCGGCGCACCATGACGACGTGCCCCACGAAACCGCGGAATCGGTGTTGGTCCAGGCCTCCGACGCCATCAGCGGGGCCCGGCCCGGCGCGCGCCGCGAGGCGTTCGAGACCTACGTCAAACGGCTCACCAAGCTCGAAGAAATCGCCAACGGGTTCGCCGGCGTGGAAAAGACGAACGTCATCCAAGCGGGCCGTGAGGTCCGGGTGATTGTGTTTCCGGAAAAAGTGGACGATTTAGCCGCCACGCTGCTTTCCGAGGCCATCGCGAAGCGCATCGAAAGCGAGTTGCAGTATCCCGGGCAGATCCGTGTCGTGGTGATCCGCGAAACCCGGGCGGTGGGGCTGGCTCGGTGAGCGCACGGGTTTTGGACGGTGCCGTGATGGCTCAGGCTATTCGGCAGGAAGTGGCGAAAGGCGTGGCCGAGTGCGTATCACGCGGTGTGCAGCCCGGCCTGGCGGTGGTGCTCGTGGGTGCCGATGCCGCGAGCCAGCTGTATGTGAACAGCAAAGGCAAAGCGTGCCTCGAAGTCGGGATGCACTCCGAAACCATTCGGTTGCCGACGGAGACGACCGAAACCGAGTTGTTGGCCCTCGTGGACCGGCTCAATACCGACCCCGCGATCCATGGATTCTTGATCCAACTGCCGCTGCCGAAGCATATCGATGAGTCGCGAGTGCTGCTTCGGATCAATCCGGAGAAAGATGTCGACGGCTTCCATCCGGTGAATGTCGGGAAACTCGTGGTGGGCAACCCCACCGCGTTCCGCCCGGCCACTCCGTATGGCGTGCAACAGATGCTGATCCGCGCCGGGATCGAGAGCAAAGGCGCGCACGCAGTAATTGTGGGTCGGAGCAACATCGTGGGAAAGCCGATGGCCAGCATGTTTTTGCAGGATGCGCCGGGCGGAAATGCCACGGTGACTGTGTGTCACTCCCGTTCCCGCGATTTGCCCTCGATCACTCGCCTGGCCGATATCCTCGTCGTGGCGATTGGCAAACCGGAGTTTGTCACCCGAGACATGGTGCGGCCCGGCGCGGTGGTGATCGATGTCGGGATTAACCGAGTGCCGGACGCCGGGAATGCGAAAGGCTACCGCATCGTGGGGGATGTTGCGTATGGTCCCGTGGCCGAGGTGGCTTCGGCGATCACACCGGTCCCGGGCGGGGTGGGGAAGATGACCATCGCCATGCTACTGTTGAATACGCTCCAAGCGGCGCAACAAAGCCGTCTCAGCGTGTGAACCCACCCGAATGAACGGCGATCTGTTTTCCTCCGCGGGTGCCGCACAGCCGCCGCGAAGCCCGTCCGCGCAAGAAACCGCGTGGACCGTTGGCGCCTTCACGGCCGCCGCGCGCGCCCTGATACAGGAAGGCTTTGGCAAGCTCTGGATTCGGGGCGAGGTGAGCGGTCTCAAAGAAGCTCGGGGTGGCCACTGGTTTTTTACCCTGCGCGATCCCGACGCCCAGGTCAAGTGCGCCATGTGGAAGACCTTCAACCAGAGGGTAACCCATCCCCCGGAAGACGGCACCCAGGTCTATGTCCTGGCCGAGCCCACCGTCTGGGAGGAACGGGGCGAGTTCCGGCTCACCGTACTGGTCTTGTTGCCCACGTCCGGTATCGGTGCGGCGCAGCTGCAACTGGAGCAGACCCGCGCGGCGCTCACGAAGGATGGGCTGCTTGACCCGACCCGAAAGCGCCCACTACCGGAGTTCCCTGCCACCATCGCGGTCGTGACGAGCCTCGATGGAGCCGTGCTTCGCGATATCGTTACCGTCAGCCGCAGGCGCTGGCCTTCGATTCGTCTGCTGGTCGTCGGCGCGCGCGTGCAAGGGGATGGGGCGGCCGGCGAGTTGGTGCGCGCGTTGGCTCGCGTCAATCGTTTGCCCGGGGTCGATCTGTGTATCGTCGCGCGGGGCGGGGGAGCGAAAGAGGACCTGGAGATTTTCAATCACGAGTTGGTGTGCCGCGCGGTGGCGAACTTGTCGGTTCCGACCATATCGGCGGTCGGACACGAAACCGATATCACCCTCACGGACCTCGTCGCCGATCATCGGGCCGCCACCCCCTCGGCCGCGGCCGAGCTTGCGGTTCCCGATCGAGCGGATGTGCTGCGCCAGGTTGCCACGCTGGGGCGACGGCTCGGTCAAGGACTCACCCGGCGGACCCGCCTGGGGGCCGAACGACTCGAGCGCACGGCCGATCGGCTTCGACTCGGGATCGAACGTCATCTGCAACGCCCGACGCAACGGTTGGAGCGCATCGCGGCACAATTGGACGCGTTGAGTCCGCTCCGCGTGTTCGAGCGGGGCTACTCGGTGGCCCGCACCGTGGAAGGGCGGATCATCCGACGTCGGGCCGACTTGTCCGCGGGGCATCGGTTCACGCTCCGGGTTTCGGATGGCGAATTGCCCGCTCGGGCGGAATGAGTCATGCCGAAACGCGACTCCGGTCCCTCCACACCGAACCCAGCGCCGAACCTCACGGAGGAACTTCGCCGGCTGGAAGCGATCGTCCGGCAACTCGAATCCGAGGACACCGATCTCGATCAGGCGCTCACCCTCTTCGCCGACGGCGTTGAACGGTTGCGCGTCGCCCGCTCCCGGCTCAAGGAAGCCGAAGCCACGGTGCAGCGCGTCCTGGAGGACGCCGACGGCAATCTGACGACGACGGATCTCGATGCCTGATTCCGTGCGCGTCGCCGAGGAGTTACTGGCCGACGCGCGACTCCGTACCGACATCCGGCTCGAATCCTGCGCGTCGCGCTTTGCCGATGCGCTGGGTGGACGAGACGGCGAGGCACTGGCCTACGCCCTACGTTCATCCGGGAAGCGCGTTCGGCCGGCCCTCGTTTACGCGGCCTACGACACTCTGGGAGGTATTTTGCCCGGCATCGCCGGGGTCGCGGCCGCGGTGGAGATCGTCCACACCTATTCCTTGGTGCACGACGATCTCCCCTGCATGGACGACGATGATCAGCGTCGCGGTCGCCCGACGACGCATGTTCAGTTCGACGTCGCGGTTGCCACCCGGGTCGGATACCTCCTCGTCCCCGTTGCGATCGAAACCCTATCCCAGGCGACGGAGGAGCTCGACGCCGAGTCCGCGACACTGGGCCGAATGGCCACCGAACTCCTCGAAGCCAGCGGCATTCGGGGTATGGTGGGTGGCCAATGGCTAGACCTAGAGGCGGAGGGACGCCAGGTGGATCGAGCGGCCTTGTTGGCCATCCACGCCGCGAAGACCGGAGCGCTCATTCGCGCCAGCTGCCTCCTCGGCGGTATCGCGGCCGGCGGTGCCGCGGCGGAGCTCGAAGCCTTGTCCGCGTTCGGGGAGCGCGTTGGGCTTGCGTTTCAAATCGCCGATGACGTGTTGGATGCCACGTCGACCTCGGATCAGCTGGGAAAGACGGCGGGACGCGATGCGGCGCTGGCCAAGTCTACGTCGGTTACCATCCTTGGGGTCCCCGGGGCGATGCGGGAAGCCGGCCGCCTAGTGGAGGAGGCCATCGCCTTCCTCGCCCGAGCGGATCTAGCGTCGGCCTCGCTGGTGGCACTGGCCCGTTATATTGTGACTCGGACTTCATGAGTGATTCTTCGGCCGGAGCCGTCGCATGACTCTCCTCTCCACAATCCGCGATCTCGACGACCTGAAGCGACTTCGACGCGATCAATTGGCCGAGCTCGCCCAAGACGTCCGGGAGCGGCTGATCGAGGCGTGCTCGATCACCGGCGGCCATATCGGGGCAAGCTTGGGAGTGGTGGAGCTGACCATCGCGCTGCTGTATGAGTTTCAGTCTCCGACGGACAAGATCGTGTGGGACGTCGGGCACCAAGCCTATGCCTGGAAATTGCTCACCGGTCGGAATGAACGATTCGATTCGCTCCGGCAGACCGGCGGCATTTCGGGGTTTCTCAAACGGTCGGAGAGTGCCCACGATCAATTCGGGGCCGGTCATGCCGGCACCGCGATGAGTGCAGCACTCGGCATGGCGACCGCCCGAGACCTCAAGGGAGAGCACCACAAGGTCGTCGCGATCGTAGGTGATGGCGCGCTCACGTGCGGCCTCTCCTACGAAGGAATGAACAACGCGGGGCATTCTCATCGCGATATCATCCTCATCGTCAACGACAATGGGATGTCGATTTCACCGAACGTCGGAGCCATCAGCAAGACACTCGGTGGAATCGTCGCCAATCCAATCACGAACAAGGTGCGCGAAAAGATCAAAGGCATCGCATTCGCCCTGCGTGGTGTGTTCGGGGAGCGCGTGGTGGATTTCGCGAAGAATGTCGAGGAAAGCGTCAAGAATTTGTTTTCCGAGGGCATGTTTTTCGAAGAACTAGGGTTCCGCTATTTCGGTCCGATCGACGGTCACGACCTCCCCAAGTTGACGGAAACACTCCGGTTTGTGCGGAGCTTGCATGGGCCTCGGGTGGTCCACGTGCTCACCGAAAAGGGCAAGGGGTTTCATTTCGCGGAGAACAACCGTGAAAAGTGGCATGGACTTGCAGCGTACGATCCCGCCACCGGAGAGGCGCGGAAGAAGGCCAGCGGCCCCCCGACGTGGACCCAGGTGTTCGGTGACGCGATCACCGAGCTCGCGAAAGAGTCCCCCGATTTCGTGGTCATCACGGCGGCGATGCCCTCCGGTACCGGCACCGGCGTATTCGAGATGGCCCATCCCGATCGTTTCTTCGACGTTGGGATCGCCGAGGGACACGCGGTCACCTTTGCTGGCGGGCTCGCGACCCAGGGCATCACACCGATCTGCGCCATCTATAGCACATTTCTGCAGCGGGCGTATGACAACATCATTCACGACATCGCGGTGCAGCACCTTCCGGTGATTTTCTGCATGGACCGGGCGGGATTGGTCGGAGAGGACGGCCAGACCCACATGGGGCTGTACGACATCGCCTACATGCTCGCGATACCCGAGATGACGGTGACCGCCCCCAAGGACGGAGACGAACTCGTCGGCCTGCTCCGAACTGCGTTGGCGCACAAGAGCGGGCCGTTCGCGACTCGATACCCGCGTGATAAGGCACCGAAGGACCCCGCGCCGGTAGCCTCGATCCCGCCGGTACCGTACGGGAGTTGGGAGCTTCTCCGACCGGGCCACGATATTGCAATTCTCGCCGTGGGTACGATGGTCTATCCCGTCATGGAGGCCGCCGAGCGATTGCACTCTGAAGGCATTGACGCCGCGGTCGTCAATTGCCGCTTTCTCAAGCCACTCGACGACGTGATGCTGGAGTCGATCGTCCGTGACACGCGAATCCTGGTCACGGTTGAAGAAGGGGCCATCGCCAATGGGTTCGGTGCCTTCCTCGCGCGACGCTTGCAAATGACCCATCCCGAGGTGCGGGTGGTCTCCATCGGGGTGCCGGATCAATTCATGGAGCAGGCTCCGCGGGCGCAGCAGCTCGCGACCTTTGGCCTCACACCGGAGGGCATCTCGCAGCGTATCGCGGCGCTCCACCACGAGGAGAGCTTCGAGGCGCGATGAACGTCGGCGTCGTCGGCAATCCTCGTTACGCCGGCTTGGCCGCGATATTCGTCTCGGTGGCCGCGGTCGCCGAGCGCTGCGGGCTGCTTCTCTCCACCGAACCCGACCTAGCACCGTTCTGGCCGAAACCGCTCCCGCCTATAGTGCCCGCCGATCTCGATGCCCTCTTGACCTTTGGCGGGGACGGGACGCTGCTCCGCGGGGCGCGTCTCCTCGACGGTCAGGCGGTGCCGATTCTCGGGGTCAACCTGGGCCGGGTGGGATTCCTCACCGGGGCGACGAAAGAGGATCTTGACGCGGCCCTGGGAGCGTTGGCCGAAGGCGACTACGAGATCGAGCGCCGGCAGGCACTCCAAAGCCGGATCGTCGCCTCGAACGGCACGGTGCGCGGCCTCCCGGTCGCATTGAACGATCTGGTGGTCCACAAAGGGGGCGTCGCGCGGCTCATCGGGCTCGATGTGTGGGTGCAGGATGAAGAGATCGGTGGATACAGCGCGGATGGGCTGGTGATCGCGACCCCGACCGGCTCGACCGCATATTCGATGAGTGCCGGTGGGCCCATCATTGTGCCCGGGGTGGACGCATTGCTCATCACGCCCATCTGCGCCCACACCCTCGCGGTGCGGCCCCTGGTCATTCCGGCATCCTCGCGAATCACGATCAAGCCGATTCCGCCGTGGACCGAGGATCTCCTCGTTTCAGTGGACGGACAGCTCGCCGAAATGCTCCAACCGGATGAACGGGTGGAGGTTCGTCGGGCGGAACACGATGTCCTCCTCGTTCGTCTCCGTGCCGGTGGGTACTTCCAGCGTATGCGCCAGACGCTCCGGTGGGGTGACCTCTCCGAACGGGAATCTCCGGAGTAAATCCCGATGCTCTCCGAACTTCGGGTCCGCAATCTCGCTACCGTCGCGGACGTGTCCCTCCGCCTCGGCCGAGGGCTCAACGTTCTCACGGGCGAAACCGGTGCCGGCAAGTCAATGCTCGTCGACGCACTTGCCCTCTTACTTGGAGAGCGGGCGGACGCCGAGCAGGTCCGTCCCGGAACCGGGAAGACGGTCGTCGAGGGCGTGTTCGAGCAGCTGACACCGGGTTGTCGCACCCGGATCGAAGCGCTGGGACTGGATGCCGAGGACGATCGGGTCGTGGTTCGCCGCGAAGTGTCCGCGGAAGGGCGCTCGCGTGCGTGGATCAACGGAAGTCCGACGACCGTGTCCGTGTTGGGCCAGGTGGGCGGACTCCTGGTGGATTTGCACGGACAGTATCAGACTCAGTCACTCCTTCGCAGGGAAACCCAGCGTTCGCTGCTCGACGCATTCGCCCACGCCGATGGTGGGGCTCTGATTGTGGCCGAGGCAGCGCTGGTCATGCACCAACTCGAGATCGAAGAGTCGGAGCTGGCGCGGCGCCGGGACGAAGTGAAGCGGCGAGCCGACTACTTGCGGCATGTTGTCTTGGAGGTCGATGCGGTCGCCGTGAAACTCGGCGAAGATGAAACACTCGACGCTGAGGCGAAACGGCTATCACAGGCAGAAACGCTCCGGGCCCTCGCCGAGCGCATTCAAGCAGCGATGGATGGCGAGGAAGGATCGGCGTTGACCGCGCTCGTGGGAGCGGATCGAGCGCTGTCCGCATTGGAACGGGCGGATCCGGCGACCGCCGCGTGGCGGGAGATGCTGGATGCGGCGTTCACCAATCTCACCGAGTTGTCCCGAACCGCCGCCGAGTATGGGGCCTCCGTGCAGGAGAATCCGGCCCGCCTGGCGGAAATTGAGCGGCGGCGAGACCTACTTTACCGGCTCCGTCAGAAGCACGGCGAGACATTGGAGGCAGTGCTCGCAACGCGGGCGCAGGCCGCCGCCGATCTCGACCTCCTGGACACCGCGGCACTGGATCTTCGCGCGATCGAGGCCAAGCGGGCGGCGGCGGACCGTGCGCTCGGAGCCGCCACCGCTGCCCTCACGGCCAAGCGCCAAGAAGCGGCGGATCGACTGGCCCGGGGGGTGAACCGACTGTTGCCCCAATTGGGCCTCACCGGTGGCCGGCTCAGCGTCGAGCTAACGCCTCTTCCGAAGCCGACTGCGCACGGGCAAGAGGACGTCCAATTCCTCGTCCAACTCAATATCGGACTCGATGCTCGCCCGCTGGGCAAAGTGGCGTCGGGTGGCGAGCTCTCCCGCCTCATGCTCGGGCTGAAAGTGGTCTTGGCCCGGCACGATGCGGTGCCGACCTTGGTGTTCGACGAGATCGACGAGGGCATTGGAGGGGAGGTCGGCAGTCAGGTCGCCGCGGCGCTCACCCAAGTGGCGGAACGTCGCCAAGTCCTGGTAATCACCCATCTGCCCCAGATCGCCGCGCGGGCCGAACGGCACCTCGTGGTGGCGAAGCGGGCGCGGGACGGGATTGCAACCAGCGATGTGGAAGTGATTCACGGGGAAGATCGGGTCGCAGAATTGGCCCGGATGTTAGGCGACGCGGAGGGCGAGGCGGCTCGGCGCCACGCGATGGCGTTGTTGGGGGGCGGTCAACCCGCGGGGTAGCTCGAATGGGCTCAGCGAATCTTTGTGTACAGCCGGAGCGAGAACCGCACCACCCGCGAGGCCGGCACCCGGCCAGCCGACGATGCTTGAACTTGCTCATACGCGAGAGAGGCGTCCAACGGATTCCGGACTTGCCCATCATGCCCAATGCCGGTGTGCGCGTAGCTCATTCCCATCGAAAATACGGTTGCGTTGGATTTGGAATCCACACTCAAGAAATTCGGGTCGAGCCCCGGAATCGGTGGTTGCCCCGCCACGTAGGCATACTTGTCGATCCCCTTCATCCAGTACTGCACTCCGCCGAATAGCGCCAGCATCGGTGCGAGGTGGAAGAACGGCAGCACCTGGACTTGGATGACGTCGCCGGGGTCTCGGGTGAGAGCCGCGAGCGCTGTGATGTAGGGGATCGGCTGAGTGGGATTGCTGATCCGTCGCTCCTGGTTGCCCGGCAGCTGCAAGTTGTATCCGGCCTGGAGGCGGACCCCGATCCTTCGGTAGCTGGCGTCCGTCACCAGGTTTACTTCGACGTCCGGCTGCCGGTCTCCCAGGTTCACCGCGAAAAATCGACTCGGACTCGCCAGGATGCCGGTCCGGAGCCGCACGATGGCCTGAATCACCGAGTGGAGGCCGACCCGGCGCGTCGCCGTAACGGGATGGTCCAGCCATTCGTACATCGCCCCGAGTTCCATATCGCCGAGGCCGCTGATGATCGGTTCCGGCCATGGCAGCCCCTGAATCGGTCCTTTCGGGTTGCTGATGAATGTGAGAAACGTGGTGTCGTTGAGCGCTTTCGTGGGGAACGGGGGTGCCGCGGCCGGGAAACCGGAGACGAGGAGGTTACTGAAGGTCGACCCTAACCCCGTGATGGCCTGGTTCAACGCCTGGCCGATGTCGCTGCCGATCAACGGAAGCAACGGCGAGAGCGCGACGAGGGAGTCGAGCGCCTGGGCGTCCGACACCGCTCTTTGGGCCGTGGCCTTCTTATTAGGATCGGTGTCAAAATCGCCGCTCGTAACACGCGACTGCAGGGCAGTGGTTGCCGTGCGGAGTTCGGTCAGGAATTGAGCCGCCACGCCCGGAGTCCCGAACGCAGCGTCGGCCGGATTGAAGCCCAGATTCGACTTCTTGTTGTTGAGGCTGAAAAGTGATTGGACCCGGACCCGGACGATGGGCACATTGCCGAACAGCGTGAGGTGGCGAGTGAGGCCGTAGGCCAGGCCCAGATGGGCCGTGCCCACATTGATCAAACTGGATGATGTGGATTGTCCGAGGTTGAGCTTGAGGGCGGCAACCCCCGTGATGCGCCGTAACTGGCCTTCCGCAACCGAGAGTCCGGGGAAGAAGTTGCTCCCCAACGAGTCGCGAACGAAATCGCTCGCGGATGGCTCGAGCACTCCGTTTCGAAATCGCTCGTCATAGTTGTCGAAGGTCCCCGCGATCGAAAACCGCAGCAGTCCCTTCGGAACCGTGAGTGGCGGGAGTTGGGAATGCACGCGGGCCGGGAATGCGCACAGGGCCGCGAGGGCGAATAGACGGAGAGAAAGACGATTCACGTGAGGAAGTTGCTCGGGTCGGGACCGCAACGCCAGTCTTTACGATCCGTCCAACGGGGCGGAGAATTTTTGGGTATTCGGATCTCTCTAGACCCGAGGTGAGCCCCCGGAACCGGGGAGCCAGGTGGTTTCGCGCCTCCACGGGGCGAATGAGGACTGGGACAGGCGTCATCCCCAAATAGCCGCGGGCAAGGATCGCAACGCCGAGTGTGAATGCGACACGCCGGGTGTCATTTAGACGCTCCTTGCCGGCCGCGCCCCCAAGTGTATCCCGCGGTCTTGCACCCATTTGGCGTGGTCGCAGCTCCGGTCCGGTTGTTGCGGCTCCCGTCTCACATCGACCTTTGGAGGCCACTCCCAGTGACCGAGGTGGGGTATGACGCCGTCTTATGCCGATCGGAACGTACGGAAAGCGGTCGCCGGGATACTCGTGGGACTTCTGTTGGGAAGCTGCTCACGCTTGCCTTCGCAGGCTGGTGTCCCGGACCTCGCCGGGACCTATGTACTCGAGTCTATCGATGGTCATTCGCTGCCGGCTCGGGTCGCGGACAGCACGCAGTTCGCTCCCTTCGTCGTCGTCGCGGAAACTTTGTTCATCAGCAATGACATTCCGCGGAGCCGGGGTGTCACGCTCGACCGCTCGACAGTGCTCGACTCCAAGTGGATCCAGTTGGCCGGCGACCCAGCCATACGGCAGTTTGAGGCCCAGTTAGACCTGGCTCGCGTCGGCGGCGAACTCCGGTTGGAAGATCCTCCCTGTCACATCACGAACGGCATCTGTGTGCTCCCGACCATCTACCAGGTACTCACTCGCGAAGGCGGTCTCGATCTCATCTATCTCCAGCCTCGTTGGTTGCCGCTGAAGTTCCGGCGAGTGCATTAGGGCGACATCTTTGGTGCGTGGTGTGACGAGGTAGTTGACGACGTCGTAAACCCACGCCGGCTCCGAGGCTAGGCGCAGTTTGCCCCACCCGTGTGGCTGCGTTTGAGTTTCTGTACCGGGAGGGCCCAGGCCGAGCAACTGGAGTCCCATTTCGGCGGGTCCATCAGGATCCGTTCGCGTTCAGCAGCAGACTCAAGCCCGCTATTCCGCGCGGAGAACTACCATCGGATGGGTGCGCGCCGCGCGCCGCGCCGGGAACCACGCGGCGAGCGCGGTCGCCACGGTAAGCACGAGCGGAACCACGAGGAGCGTGACCGGATCGGCGGCCGGGACTCCGGCCAGGAGCGTCGGCAGCAGTCGTGCGAGCACGATTGCACCGGCAATGCCGACGAGGCCGCCCACGCCGGCCAGGGCGACCCCCTCGCCCAGCACCAGTCGCACTACGGTTGGCGCATCGGCGCCGAGGGCGATGCGAATCCCGATCTCTTTCGTACGTTGCGTGACGAGGTAGTTGACCACGCCGTAGACCCCAACGCCGGCCACGAAGAGCGCCACGAGCGCGAAGCTCCCGATGAGCGCCAAGTTGAAGCGCGGGCTGACCATTTGTCCCTCGATCAATTGCTCCATGGTGCGCGCGCGCCCCATCTCGACGTCCCGGAAGGCCGCTTGCAGCCGGTCGCGCGCGGTCCGTTCAAGCAACGCGGGGTCGTCCGCAGTTCGGAGCACCCAGTAGGTGGCCCACCGGGGCTCTTGATCGAACGCCCAATAGACCTCCGGAGCGGCCGGTTCTCCGGCGCGGAAGGGTGTGATGTCGGCCACGACTCCCACGACTTGGAGATGAGTCGCTTGCGGTTGGTCGAGCGACACTACGCGCCCAATGGCATCCTGCCCCGGCCAGGCCCGGCGCGCGAAGGTTTCGTTCACGACCGCGATCGCGGTGCCGCCTCGCACGTCCCCCTCTTCGATCCAGCGGCCTCGGCGGAGCGGAAGCCCCAAGGCTCTGAGGTAACCTGGGCTGGCATCGTACCAATTGGCCGAGACGCGTTGATCGGTGGCGGTCCCATCCAACCGGAACGAACCGACCTCCCGCCCGCCAAAGAGCGGACCAGCCGACACCTGTCCGACCGCGTTCATGCCCGGGAGTGTCGCGAGCTCGGCCCGAATGCGATGATTGGTGGCGATCACCTGGTCTTTGGTGGGAAATCGCCCCGGCGAAAGGAAGGTCGAGAATGTGAGGAGGTGCTGCCGCTCGAATCCCGGTGTCCAGCGGAGCAGGTTCACGAAGCTCCGTCCCAAAAGACCCGCTCCAACGAGGAGCACGACCGCCAACACGATCTCCGTCACCACCAGGGTGCGTCGGAGGAGGTCACGACCTGTCGATCGGGTGTCCATGCCTTGCAGGCTCGTCACGGTGCCGAAACGCGAGATCCGAAGCACCGGCGCCAATCCGGCCAGGAGGGTCACTCCGATCCCACCGAGGAGTGCGGTGAGAACCAGCCCGGGGCTCACCCCCACCTGGGCCAGCCGCGGGGTGTTGGGCGGGGCGAGTGCCACGAATGCGTGGGTAGTCCAGGGTACCAACAGAAGCCCGAGCGCCGAGCCCGCGAGCGCTAGGACAAAGCTCTCGGTGAGCAGCATGCGGGCGATCCGGCCGGCGCCGCTCCCCAGGGCCGCCCGCACCGCGATTTCTCGGCGTCGCGCTCCCCATCGGGCCAAGAAGAGATTCGCGATGTTCGCGCATCCCACCAGCAAGACAAAGATCGTCCCGATGAGAAACGCGAGGAGAGCTGGTCGCGCCCGACCGACGACCTCATCGTGGAGCGATCGGACCTCCACACCCCAGCCTTTGTTGGTGGCGGGATATGCCGTGGCAATCCGAGCCTGGATCGTTCCGAGCTCCGCGGACAGGCCACTTCGGGTGGCGCCTTCGGCGAGCCTTCCGTAAATCCGGAATCCACGCCACGATCGCTGATCTGGGGTGGTGGGATCGAACGGTAGCGGCGTCCACACCTTCACCCATTCCAGCACGGGTACTTCGAAACCGGCCGGAAGGACGCCAACGACGACGTAGGCGGAGTCGTCCAGAAGAATCGACCGGCCAATCAGGCCCGGGTCCGCGCCGAATTGGTCGCGCCAGACCTCGTGACTCAGGACGGTGACCCGACGGGCCCCGGTCCGGAGGTCCTCGCTAGTGAAGAGACGGCCCTGGGCCGCTCGCGCCCCCAGGACGTCAAACAGGCCGTCGGTTGCGAGCCCCCCGGCAACCGAGGAGGTGCCACCTTCGCGCCGGAGAACGAAGCTCCAATCCCGGCCGATGCCCAACGCGGAGAGCAGTCGGCTCTCTTTCCGCCACTCCGTTGCATTCGGTGGCGAGGCGATGCAGAAGCCGGAGACGCTTGGGTGGGTCTCACAGAGTGCCACCAGTTGGTCGGCTTTCGGGAAGGGTAGGCCGCGAAGGAGAATCGAGTTTACGATGCCGATCATCGTGGTCGTGGCGCCGATCGAGAGCGCGAGCGTCACTATGACTACGAGAGCGAACACGGGGCTTCGCCGGAGGGAGCGGAGCGTAATGCGGAGGTCGGGAGCCCAATCGCGCAGCGGGGTCACCGAGCTATTCTGGGCAGGAGGACGTGAACGAGGTGTGAACCTTCGATGAAAAGAGCCTCAAGGGTACATTGTGTGCATCGCCTAGGAGGAGATGTCGTGAGATTCGCCCGAAGAAATGCGTCTGGCTACGCACACGGATTCCGCGCGCTGACGGGTCTTTTGCTCGCTCTCGCGAGCCGAGCAACGCCTACCGTGGCCCAACCTGCCGACACGGTGGTCGCCATCGTGGGCGCGACGCTGATTGACGGCAATGGCGGCCCGGCGGTTCCCAATGCCGTGGTGGTGCTCTCCGGCGGGCGCATTAGAGCTGTCGGACCGCGGGCGAGCGTGCCGGTGCCGAAGGGAGCCACGGTCATCGACGGCACCGGTAAGTACCTCGTGCCAGGATTCATCGATACGAACGTCCATCTCTCCCTATACTCCGGGCTCGAAAGCCTGGCCCGCTACGAAGGCCGCTTCACCGACATCGCCATCGAGGGCGCCCAGTTGCAGCTCAAGTACGGTATCACCAGTGTCCGGGACAGCTATGGCATGCTCAAGCCACTGCTGGAGGCACGCGACCGGATCAACCGCGGAGAAGCTGTCGGGGCGCGAATTCTGTTTGCGGGAAATATCGTCGGCTGGGGCGGGCCCTGGTCCTATACCTTCACCGGCACACGGCAGGAGAACCTGTCGCTCTTTCAGGAGCAGATGAACGACGCCATTGCGGCCGGCGGTGGCGAGGACCTGATGAACATGACGCCCGACGCGCTTCGGGGAGCCATCAACCGGTATCTCGATCAAGGCGTAGATTTTGTGAAATATGGGGGCACGAGCCACGCTTTTTTCCCCGCCATGCTCGGCTTTTCCGAGGCGGCGCAGCGGGCCATGGTGGAGGAGACCCACAAGCGGGGCAAGGTGGCGGAGACCCACGCGACTTCGCCTGAAGGACTGCGGCTGGCGGTCGAAGCCGGCGTGGATCTGGTGCAGCACCCCGAGGCGACTGACGCCCTGATTCCGCCCGACATCGTCCGCTTGATGGTGACGAAGGGTGTCTTCTGTTCGATGCTGGAGAACACGATCACGGGGAAGCCATGGAAAGAGTTCCAAAAACTGCTCAAAAACAAAGCGGACAGCGTTACGCGGGCCGATAGCACTCGAAGAGCCGACAGCATGAAAGTCGCGACGACGGGGGACACCCTTCGCACCTGGGCCGACAGCACGATCGCCGAGAACGTGTTGCGACGGCCTGTGCGGGCACGGACGTTGGGCGAGGTCGCGCGGGACTCGACCAACAACCGGATGCTCTTTCGCCGGAAGAACGCCGAGGAATTGATTCGCGCCGGATGTCTGGCGACCGCCTCGACCGACAACTATCGCGGAAGCGCACCGGAGTTCGAGCGCGTGCCCCGCTCGGAGAATCAGGCGCCCGGCGTGGGTTCGATTCTCTCGATCGAGGGGCTAGTAGAGCTCGGGATGACGCCGGGGCAGGCGATTGTCGCCGCGACAAAGAATGGCGCGATGGCGATGCGCATGGGCAATCAGCTGGGGACCATCGAGCCTGGTAAAATCGCCGACGTGCTCCTGCTCGGCGCCGACCCGCTGGTCGATATCCACAATATCCGGAAGCTGGCGCTCGTAATCAGGGACGGGCGGATCGTCGACATTCGCCGACTCCCGGTCAAGCCGGTGTTTTACCGTCCAGTAGCCAAGCCCGCGAGCTGAAGGAGTGGCTATCGCAAACCAACCATGCCCCTCACCGATTCGATCAGCTTGGGCGAATCGTACCCCACGCCTTCTCGGAAGACCAAGGTGACATTCCGGATGTCCGCCGGGTGCCCAACGATGTCGCCGCGGATTACGACGAGATCGGCCAGCTTGCCGGCTGAAACGCTTCCGAAGCGATCGAAAGCTCCGAGGATCTTGGCCCCGTTGGCGGAGAGGACCTGAATCGCTTCGGCCGGCGTAAACCCCGCCTCCAGAAAAAGCTCATAGTTTCGCTGATCGCCGAATCCGGCAAGCACGCCGCCAATGCCCGTCGGGTCGACGCCTGCGCCGAGGAGGCCGCCGGCTCGGAAGAAGCCGAGTTCATACGCCAACATCTTCTTGAACCCTGCCTCGCTCACCCGCACTGATGTTGCTTCCGGCTTGGCCAACATGGCCCGCGCCTGCAGATACACTTCGCGAGCGGGCGGGAAGAGCGCGTCCAAGGTGCGTTGCTCGAGCGGTGGACGGTCGGCCATCAGTCCTTCGAAAATCGCGACTGTGGACGTCATCCCCACATGATGGCTTACCATGTCACGGAATGTGGATTGGACCGCCTCCCCATTCATATCCAAGGACTCGAATACGCTCATTTTCACGCCGGGACATTGGTCGGGTTTCTTGTCCGGGTCGTACTCCTGGTTCGCGTACAGCCCATGTTCGACGGCATCCATACCCAGCGCCACGGCTTCGCGGTACCCGATCGAGCAGAGATGGCCCGTGACTTTGACGCCGTGTTTGTGCGACTCCTCAACCAAGGCCGACAATTCCTCCCGCGTCATCATGTTGTAGACCTTAAGCCAACTCGCACCCTCGGCCGCCCAATACGCCGCAATCCGCCGCGCGGCTTCGGGGGTCGTCACCTCGTGCATCATCCCGTGATTCCCACCGGGGCCGTTGATGTAAGGTCCGGTGATGTACATTCGCGGCCCTACCGTCTGTCCGTTGTCGATCGAATGTTTGACGATGATGTCCTGATACGGAGCGGTGCTCCCGGTCGTGCGTATCGTGGTGACGCCGGAGGCCAGGTATAAGCGAGGAGCGCTGACCGGCAGATGCACATAGGGCCACTGGGCCCCGCCGTAGAACGTGTGATCGTGGAGGCCGACCATGCCCGGAATGACAGTGTGGCCGGCCAGGTCCAGGACTTTCGCTCCTTCCGGAATCTGAGCCGATGCCGCCGACCCGACCCAGCCGATTCTGCCGTCTCGGATGATGATGGTCTGGTCCGGTTTGGGCGCCGTGCCCTGGCCGTCGATGAGGGCTACGTGGGTGAGCGCGATAACGGCCGCGTCGACCGCTACAAACTGACGCTCGGCCTGGAGTAAGGTGCTGGGAGCCTGAGCGACCGCTGCCGTGGGCCAGCAGGCGAGCAGGAAAAGCGTGCGAACGTTTGACATGGCTCTCTCGAGTGTTGGCTGTTCATCCGCGATAGTGGGGTGCGCTCAGTCCTAACCTGGAATGCGAGGTGAGTCGAGGACGCCGTGCTAAGATGCGCCGCTTTTGTGGTCGGCGATAGGCACCCTCACAGCCCGCCCCACGGAGACGAGGCGTGACGTTAAATTGTTCCCTGTCTCAAAGCATCTGATCCCGAGACTCGCATGGTGACGAGGAAATGTTTCTAGTCAGGCCGCGGCCCGGAGCAGGGGGTGAGCGCCCCGCGTGGCGCCGTACTCACGGTAAAGAGCCTCATCCTTCGCGGGTCTCTCGAAGGTGCCTTGCGGAAGGCGGGAGTGCAACGCGAATCCTTGAGATAGTCGGCGTGCTAGCGCTTTTGTCTCCCAGGTGGCATTCTCTTTGCCCATGACATCGCCACTCGCACAGTTGACCACTTTGGCCCTGCTCGGCGCACTCGCGCTCGGCTGCAGCGGTCCGCGCGCCAAAGCGCCCGACCTGGTTCTCCGTCACGGCAAGATCTTCACTGCCGACTCGGCCGGATCGTTCGTGGAGGCCCTGGCCATCACCGGAGAACGGATCGTGGCCGTCGGTTCCAACGATGAGATACTCAAGCTTGCAGGCGCCTCGACCAAACGCATAGACCTCGCGGGCAAAGTCGTCGTCCCTGGTTTCAACGACGCTCACGACCACATCGGGCACTATCTCGACGGCGTCAAGTTCCTCACCTCGGCCGACCCGACGCCGAATCCCCGCTTTGCCCAAATCGCGGAGAGTCTCAAGGTCATCGCGGCCCGAACCCCACCCGGAACCTGGATCTCCACGATCGCGGCGGAAGCCGTCCTGAGCGACCCAGGGGCCCGGCGGGCAGCTCTGGACCGGATTGCTCCTCGCCACCCTGTGGCCATTGAAGCGTGGACCGGCCACGGTGTCATCCTCAACAGCATGGCGCTGGCCGAGCGGCACTTGGGCGACACCATCCGGGACCCGTTGGGCGGGCGCTTCGAACGCGACGGCGCCGGCCGGCTCACCGGACTGCTCGAAGAGTACGCTGAGTTCGACTCGTATTATCCGACGGGCGGGGTCTCGGACTCGATGCTTCGATTGGACTACCTGAGCCGGGCCAATGATGCGGTAGCGCTCGGG
>JANYKV010000156.1 GCA_025358055.1 Gemmatimonadota bacterium | reverse complement strand
GTTCGGGCTCGCGGGCATCGTCGCTGCCGTGCGCTTTCGCAGCACCCTCGCGGATTCTCAGGATACTCTCTTCATCTTTCTGGCCATTGGGGTAGGGCTTGCCGCGGGCGTCGAGGCGCTTGCGGCGGCGGCGTTGTTGTCGATGATTTTCAACTTCACGATGCTCTGGCTGGTGCGATATGAGTACGGCATGTGCGAGTTGGGGAGCTCGCCCGGCTACCTGCTCGTCGAGGCGAAGAAGAAGGACGCGAAATTGCCCGCCGATCAGGGAGGGAAGAAGGCTCCCGATTTCAATTCCGTGCTCCTCGTCCGCACGCGGGCCGTCAGCAAGGCCCAGTCATCCGTTGAGGCACTCCTGAGTAACGAGGCGAAGCGGTACCGGCTGGCTGAGGTCGAGGAGAACCAGAACGGCGAGGCGGTGCTCAAGTACTTGCTCCGGCTCGGAAAGAGGGTTGATCCCACCCAGTTGGAAGACGCCATCTTACGGCTGGGTCCGACTGTCGCGCACGGGGCAAGGGTGCATTGACGTGATCCGACAGGTGAAGCGGCCGCGCACCGTTTGGGGCGGCATTCTTTTGGCGGTCATGGGCTGTGGAACCGGGGCTCGACCGGTGCCACCGCCGGTGCCGATGCCGGCGGCAGCCGATGTCGCTTTCAGCCTTTTCTTCATTGGCGATGCGGGGAACCCGGCGCCCGGCGGAGATCCGGTCCTCCACGCGCTCCGGGACGAGCTGCGGGCTCGGCCGGATCGGAGTCGGGTCTTCTTTCTGGGGGACAACATCTACGCGAACGGTCTCCCGGACTCGACCGATCTGGAAGCGCGCCTCGAGGCGGAGCGCCGGCTTCGAGATCAGCTCGATGTGATTCTCGAATCGGGCACGACGGGCGTGGTCATCCCCGGCAATCATGATTGGGCTCATCATGGGGTAACCGGGTGGGACGCAATTCGGCGCCAGACCGCGTTCACTGAACATTATGGTAGGGCCCGGATAAAATTCCTGCCTGCGGATGGCTGTCCAGGCCCGTCCGTGGACGACGAAACGGCTGGGTTTCGGTTCATCCTCTTGGACACCCAATGGTGGCTCCATCGGGGCCCCAAGCCACTCGACGCCTCGTCCGGATGTCCGGCCTACACCGACGGTGAGGTCAACCGGCAGCTGCATGCGGCGTTGTCCACCGCGGGATCACGCCGTTCGATCGTCGTAGCCCATCACCCGCTCGCAACGGGCGGGGCCCATGGGGGGCATTGGGGGCTGATGGACCATCTCTTTCCGCTGCGAGGGAAACTTCATTGGCTCTGGCTGCCGCTCCCGGTGATTGGATCGGTCTATCCGCTGGCCCGCAGCCACGGCTGGTGGAGCAAGGGACAGGATCTCTCCGTTGGAGCGAACGTACAGATGCGTAAGGTGATCGAGAGTGCATTTGCCGATCGGGCGCCTTTCGCGTTCGTTTCGGGTCACGAACACAGCCTTCAAGTGATTACGGGAACCCGCGTGAAGAACCTCCTGGTGAGCGGTGCCGGCTTCTATGGGCATGCGAGTCGGGTGACGTGGGCGGATTCGACGCGTTATGCGTCCTCGCGGAGCGGGTTCATGCGGCTCGATCTCCTCGTGGGAGGCAAGATCCGATTGGGGGTCATCGAAGTGGAAGCGGATGGAACGATGCACGAGTCGTTCGCCGAGTGGCTGGAAACTCCATGAGGAGAATGCGGATGCGGAACACTCGCGTTGGACTGCTGTTTCTCGGGTTGGTCGGGATCGGCCTTGCTCCCCTGTCCGCCCAAGAAATGCCCAGTGTGGGGAAGGACTCCGTCACCGTGGTCGCCGGCGCCGAGTATCGGGCGGGTCCAGTGTTTCGGTTCCTTTTCGGCAATCACTATCGGGATCTGTGGACCACCCCTCTCCGGGTGCCGGTGCTCGATCTGAAAACGTTCGCCGGCGGACTCACGCCCTTGAAGCGCGGCGGAGGGCAACAAACCAAGTCGCTTCGCCTCAAAGGCGCGAACGGCGCGCAGTACGCGTTCCGATCCCTCGACAAGGACCCGGCGAGGGCGTTGCCCGAAGGGCTTCGGAACACCCTGGTCGCGAGTGTCGTCCAAGACCAGATCAGCTCCGCCCATCCGGGCGGACCGCTTGTGGTGGCAGGGTTGCTCGATGCGGTCGGCGTGTTTCACACGACACCGGTCATGGTCCGGATGCCGAACGCGACCGACCCCGGATTGCGCGAGTTCAAGGAGTTCGCGGGGGTATTGGGCACCATCGAGGCGAGGCCCACGACCGACGACATCGATGGATTGCCCGGATTCGAAGGTGCGGATGAGGTGATCGATACCCCGGAGCTCTTCAAGGCCGTCGACAAGAATCCCTTCGCGCCGGTCGACGGTCGCGCGTTTCTCTCGGCCCGGTTGATGGATCTGTATTTGGGAGACTGGGACCGCCACAAGGATCAGTGGCGCTGGGCTCGCGTGACCGAAGGAAACGTCGAGCGGTACCTGCCGATTCCGCGCGACCGCGATCAGGCCTTCGTCCGCTTTGATGGAATCCTGCTGGATCTTCTTCGGCCAACGCTCCCGATTCTCCTCAAATTCAGTGAGAACTACGCCGACCCCGAAGGTGCTGCCCACAACGGTCTCGATCTGGATCGCCGGTTTCTCTCCGAGCTGGAATGGCCCGTTTGGGATTCCGTGGCCAAGGCGCTGCAGGGAAAGGTCACCGATGCCGTCATCGAGTCCGCCGTTCGCCGTTTGCCGCCGGAGTACTACGCCAAGAATGGGGCGACCCTCACGCGAGTACTCAAGGTGCGACGGGATCGCTGGGAGGATATTGCGCGGCGCTTCTACGATCACCTCGCGGGCGAAGTGAACGTCTATGGGAGCGACCGGGCGGATCACGCCTCCATCGTCCGCGACGGAGCGTTCGTCGAGGTCACGATGTCCGCCAAACCAAAAGGCGAGAAAGCCATGCGGCCGTATTTCCATCGTCGGTTCGATGGCCGCGAGACCAATGACATCCGGATCTTCCTCAAGGGCGGTGACGATGAGGCCATCGCCCGGGGTGGCGATCTCGGACCCACGGTGCGCTTCATCGGTGGGCCGGGCGACGACCGACTCATTGACTCGACGGGTCATGCGGTGCGGTTCTACGATTCGGATGGAAAGAATGAAGCGGTCGGTGGGGTGATTGACACCACGCCGTACGTCACCATCGCCGACACCAATTTCAAAGAGCTGCCCCCCCGCGACTGGGGCGAACTCTCCAAACTGCAGCTCCTTGTAAGTTCGGGGCCCGACCTCGGCGTGGTGGTCGGTTATGCCTATGCGCTCGACCACTACGGTTTTCGCAAAGAGCCCTACGCGAACCGGCTCGGCGCCCGGCTCGAATACTCGACCGGGGCGCGCACTTTCAACGCCGAAGTGAACGGAGCGTGGCACGCGCAGAACTCACGCAACGAGTTCACTATGTCCGCGCGATTCTCCGGGATCGAGGTGCTGCGCTTCTACGGGTTTGGCAACGAAACGCCCGCGGGTCAGCCCCGCGAATACTATCGGGTGCATGAACGGCTCTACGAGCTCGAACCGGCCTACGCCTGGGGCCTTTCCAAAGCTTCCACGTTATCGCTGGGGCCGATTCTCCGCTTCACCCAAACGCCGTTGGACGACTCCGTGAACAGCCAACGTTTCATCGGCCAGCACCCGATCTACGGCACCGGAAACCTCGGCGAGGTCGGAGCGCAAGGCATTTTCCGCTACGACACGCGGCCACAGGCCACCGCCTCTCGACGCGGGGTGTATCTCGAATTCGGAGGGTCGCTCCTACCGGGCGTGCTGGATGTGACCCGGACGTTTGGGGAGTTGCACGCGGAGGCGCGGACCTATGTGGGTTTGGGGGCGGAGAGCGGCCCCGTCTTGGCCTTTCGAGCCGGAGCAAAGAAGGTATTCGGACACTATCCGTTCCAAGACGCCGCGTTCCTGGGCGGAAGTGGGTCGGTGCGCGGATTCCGTTCGAACCGATTTTCGGGCGATGCGGCGGTGTATGGCAGCGCCGAGCTGCGATTCGATGTCACGCCCTTCTTCGTGCTCCTGCCGGGCGAGCTCGGGTTGATAGGATTCGGCGATATGGGGCGGGTGTTCTACGGCAGTGAGTCGTCCGACACGTGGCACACGACGGCGGGAGCCGGCATAACGCTGTCATTCTTGGGCCGAGGAAATACCGTCAGTATTCTGTTCGCGAGCGGCGGCGAAGATGGAGTGCGGAAATATTTGACGTTTGGGTATCCGTTCTAGGGCACCTCACCCCCTGGCCCCCTGTCCCACTAAGTGGAGAGGGGGCCGTCCTTTTTACCGTCTTTTTCCTACCGTCTTGTATTTGCGTCTTCCTCTTGCCGTCCCCTCCATGCCTCACATTACCACGCTTCCGTCCCGCGCGTTGGCGACGGCCCGAACGATGTCGGTCTGCGAAATGACGCCGACTAACTCACCGTTGTCGACGACGAAGAGACGATGGACCTCGCTGTAAAGCAGTTGTTGCGCCGCTTCGTGGACGGTCGCGTTCGGCGCCACCGTGAGCGGATGGGCCGACATGAGATCGCGAACGAGCGTATTCTCGAATAACTCGGTCCGGCGGGTGGTGCGCGCCTCCGCCTCGGCCTGGAGAACGTCGCTGGTCGAAAGTACGCCGACCATGGGGCCGTGAAGGCTCAGTACCGGGAGCGCGCTGATGTGTCGGTCCGCGAGGAGGGCGATGGCTTCGCCGAGCGTCGCATCGGTGGAGATCGTCACGACCTTGCGTTCCATGATGTCGCTGACTCGCACAGAGCCTCCGGATGGGTGAACGGGTAGGCAAGATGGCGTGGTCAGGTGTAAGCGGTGGTGAATGGGAGATAAAGAAGTCTTCAGGCAGCTCTACAACGCCACCAGTGCCTTCTCGATCTTCTCCCGGTCCGGTTCCAGCCACGCGGGCAGCGCGAGTTGTTCTCCGAGGTGGGCGACGGGTTCGTCGACCGCGAAGCCGGGGCCGTCGGTCGCGATTTCGAGCAGCAGCCCGTCAGGCGCATGAAAATAGATGCTCTGGAAGTAGGTCCGGTCCATGACCGGAGATACGGAGAGGCCTTGGGTGACCAGCTTCTCGCGCCAGGCCCTCTGCTCGTCCACGTCGGTCGCGCGGAAAGCAATGTGATGGGTTTGACCGACTCCACCCACCGCGTAGTGATAGCTCGGCGGCCAGCCGAAAAGGGTGAGCGCGCTCTGGGGCCGGACGCTATGTCCGTCGTAGTTGGCCCAGAAGTGATGCGGAATCCGCCCGTCATCCTGGTTGACGCTCTGCTTCACCCGGGAGAGCCCCAGGGTGTCAGTATAGAACTCATGCGCCAGCCCTAGGTCTCCGGTAATGCCGGAGATGTGGTGGATTCCGGAGAGCCGCATGTCGGGCGTGATTGCGGCGACCGGCTCCGGGTGGGTTCGCGACTCAAACTCCGCCGACTCCACGGAGCCACTCAGCTGGCTGGGCGCGGGGTAAACGACGGATTGTCCCAAGCCATCCGCCGGCTCGTCAATAGCGTAGCCGGGTCCCGCGGTCGCGATTTCGAGAATCTGACCATCGGGGTCGGTGAAGTAGAGGCTCATGAAGTAGCCTCGGTTCTTTGGCCCGGTGACCGGGATGCCCAGGTCCGTGAGCCGGCGCTTCCATTTGAGGAGCCCAGCTTCGTCGGCCACGCCCATGGCCAGATGGTGGACACCGCCGATCCCGGGTCGGCCTCTGGGCTGTCCGGGCCACTCGAAGAATGTGAGGAGGGTGCCGGGTGACCCCTTCTCGTCACCGAAATAGAGATGATACGACTTTGGATCGTCGAAGTTCACGGTGCGCTTGACCAAGCCCAAGCCGAGGATGGCGCGATAGAAGTGGAGCGTCCGTCGGGCGTCGCTGGAGACCATGGTGATGTGGTGGAAGCCAAGGGTGGAGAGGGCGGCCATGCGAACCTCCTTCAGACGGTGCCGCGGTGATCAATAACCTTAGTACTAAGATAATTGAGCATAGCCCGGATGCAAGAGGGCCGGCTTTCTTCCCTCACCCCACCCCCGGCCCCTCTCCGCTAAGCGGAGAGGGGCATTTTCTTGCCGTTATGTTCTTGCCGTTGTGTCCTTGCCGTCCGGTTCTTTCCGTCCTTCACTTGCCGGCTTGTTTCCCCGTCCTTTCGTTTCCCAGCTTTGCTTGCGCGGCGAGGCCGAGTTTGCGAAGCAACGCCGCGGCCTGGCGGCGCTCCACGGCATTGAGGCCGGAAACGGCTTCGGAGATCGCCCGGCGATGGGCGGGGAAGATACGGCGAACGAAGTCCTCGCCCGCCTTGGTGAGGGAGGCCCAGCGCGCGCGCGCGTCTTCGGTGCACCTGACGCGCTTCACCAGCCCGCGCTTGATCAGCCGGTCCACGAGATACGTCATCCCGCCACTCGAGACCAGAATTTTCCGCTGGAGCTCGCCCTGGAGCATCGGACCTTTGTGGAAGAGCGCCTCGAGGACGCCAAACTCCGCCAGCGTCAACTCGTGGCGGGCGACATCCTCGGAGGCGTGGCGCGCAATGGCCCCCGCCGCCCGGGCGAGGACAACCCAGAGGTGGAGGGCGTTGCTTTCCTTGCTGTCTGGCTTCATCGTAGCACCAAGGTAGATCGCGTACGGGCTCTGCGCTATCCGGGGGAGGACGATGAGGCAGTGGATGCGGAGGAGCCCCGGCCCCAATTACTATGAGCAGTCGTCCCAAGAATTCCCCGATCCGGAGCGGCCCGACCCAGCTGTGACGCGACCCTCTAAGACACGACGGCGGACGAGGCGGGCGTTCGCTTTGCTTCGACCAGCAGGGGTTGCGGCCCTCGTGGCCTGCGGGCCGACGTCCGGCTCCCGGTCACCCCAGCCGGTGCCAGAGACCGATCCATGTCTCCTTGCCCCCGACCAGACCGCAGCCCTCCGCGACACGATTACGATCGTCGTGTTCGATCCGATTCGGCCAACGCTTCTGCTGACCCCAATCAACGCGGCCGAACGGCTGGTCGGTCGACAGCTCTATGACGGGTTGATCCGCGTGGATTGCCGCGGGAAACCAATGGCGGGGCTGGCGGAGTCCTGGTCGTCGATCGTTGGGGTGGCGTCATCGGATGTCACTGAGGCGACCTGGACGTTAAAACTGCGAGCCGGGGCAATGCTTTCGGACGGGTTGGCGCTCGACGCCCACGCCATTCAAACGAGTTGGGAATATCAGCGGACTGGAAACTCGCTGCCATCTACCGATGTTGTCAGCTCGGTCGTGATTGATCCCAAAACAATCCAGGTCCGGCTGGTCGGCCCCGAAGCAAGGCTGGCCCAGGCCTTTGGGCGGAGTGAACTCGCCATCGGCGGGCGTCGATTCCCCGACGGACGGCCCGCCGAATCCGGTGCGTTCAGGCTCGTCGATCCGGTGCCGGCCTCCCCGGGAGGATCGGTTAACCTCCTCATGCTTGCAAACCGTGTGAACGGCGTTCGGCCGAGCATAGTCCGTATAGTATCCGCGCCCCCTGGAGTCGACCCGCGTGACGCCCTCGATCACGCAAATACGCTGAGGGGAGGTTCGACAGCGGACATCCTCATCACCCGAGATCCGAACACCCTGGCGTACGCGCGAACTCGTCCTGACTTTCGAGTGGTTGCCCTTCCGTGGGACATGACCTACACCCTGATCACGGCACCTGGCTTGGAGATTCGAGTCATCGCTGCGGCTGGCGAGCGCGATGCCTTGGCCCGCGACGCGGTGCGAGGCGAAGCTCGGGGAGCGCAAGGCCCCTATTGGTGGACAACCAATGAATCGAGCTGCGTCTCCAACGCCAGAGTCTCTCCCGCTCCGCTGCCCGTGGTCGCCTACCGGCAGGGTGACGCGACCGGTCGCGAGTTGGCCGAACGTATCGTCGCGCTTGCAACCGCACCAACCGGTCTTCGTGTCGCCCCATTCTCTCCTACGGCCTTGGATTCCGCCGTGGCCTCCGGGAGCGTGGCCACAGCTGTCGTGGCCTATCCTCGACTTTGGCAACCCCATTGCGACGGCCGCACGCGATATCCTGCCGGGGCTACAATGATTCCCCTGGTCGACACCCGGGCGCACGTCGTCGTGCGGCGCGGCGCGCCGGCGATAGGTGTGGAAGCGGATGGTTCCATCCGACTGCTCCTCGGGCGGCCATGACATTCCGCACCCGGCTCACGATCGCGTTTGGCCTGGTCGCCCTCGTACCGATCGTTCTCTTCGGCCTCGGTGTTCGGCGCGAGATGAAACGGCGACTCGATGCGGTGGCCGAACGACGGATAGCCTCGCTCGTCGAGTTCCTGCGAGCGGACCTCGCCGCGGAAATGAAGAGCACCCAGGCGCGGCTCACGGCCCTTGGTCACGGATTAGGTGAAGACAACCGATTCCGGTTGGCGGTTGTGGCCGCCGGTGACCGGCGGTGGTTGCTCGACTGGGCTGCCGAAGCGGCGCGGACAAGCGGACTCGACGTCATCCAGCTCCAAGACAGCGCCGGCCGGATTCTGAGCTCAGCACATTTCAGGAACGATTACGATCGGATGGGCCCGTTCCTGCGCAATGCGGCGGCCAGTGCGCGTGGAAGTGGCGTCCTGGCCCAGATCCGCACGCCGGAGGGTTCGCGGCGCGCGCTCCTCGGCGTGGATTCGTTCCAGGTAGGCGGGAACCGATTCTCGCTGCTGGGTGGGCGCACCGTCGATTCCGCGCGAATCGCGGGTTTGGCGCGCGACGACGAGATCCACGTGACACTGGAACTGGACTCCGCGGCGCCCTCAACCAATATGGTTGCTGAGGTTCCGCTTCCGTTCGTCGATGACATCACGGGCCGGAGTTCCTCGGCTCGATTGGTGGTGGCCCGGGATTTGGAGCCGGCCCGCGTTCTCGAGGCCGCGGTCGATGCCTGGTTTCTGGCCGCACTCGGTGTGACGATCGTCGCGGCGCTCGCCGTAGCCGCCTTGCTGGCGAATCGGGTTTCGCGCCCCTTGGCGGAATTGGCGGATAAAACCGAACGGGTGGACCTGGATCGATTGGACCAGGAATTCGCGACCGGACGATCGGACGAGATCGGCGCGCTGTCGCGCCTGCTCGATCGGATGATGGCCCGCCTGCGCGCGGGGGCAATCCGGCTTCGGGAGACGGAGCGGCGAGCCACGGTTGGAGATCTGGCACGACAAGTCAACCACGACATCAAGAACGGCCTTGCACCGATTCGCCATGTGGTTCGGCATTTGAACCAGATCGCGGCGGACGAACCCGAACGCTTGGGGTCCGTGTACGGCGAGCGGAGAACTACGTTAGAGTCGAGCGTGGAGTATCTCGACAATCTGGCCCGGAACTATGGGAACCTGTCGCCGACCGCCACCGGATCCGGCACCGATCCCAATCCGGTGCTCCGAGAACTTGCTTGGGCTATGGCCGGAGGCTCCGATCGGGTGGTGATCGAAACCAAGCTTGCGCCCTCGATCCCTAAAATCCGGGCCGATGAAGTGGTCCTCCGAAGGATTCTGGAAAATCTGGTGAGTAATGCGGTCGACTCGATCGAAGGCAGCGGCGGCCGTGTGGTCCTCTCGTCTGAGGTCGTCGGCGACACTCCGGAGTCGAAGCGAGTGCGCATCGGGGTGGCCGACACCGGACGCGGGATGAGCCGGGATGAGTTGGACCGCGCCTTCGACGATTTCTTCACCACAAAGGCGGGTGGTACCGGCCTGGGTCTGTCGGTCGTGCGGCGATTGGTGACTGACCTGGGCGGTTCAGTGAAGGCTGAGAGCGCGCCGGGGCAAGGGAGCAAGTTCACGGTGGAGGTTCCGGTCGCATGAGTCGCGTTTTGGTGGTGGACGACGTCGTCGCGTTGGCCGAACAATACGCCTACGACCTGAAGCGACTCGGCGGGCACGAGGTGAAGATCGCGACCAACGGGCCCGCGGCGCTCGAGACTCTCGAACACGAAGAGATCGACTGCGTTATTCTCGATTTGGAGATGCCGGGCATCGACGGATTCGAAGTGCTGCGCACCCTTCAGCACCGCGGCATCGAGGTACCGGTGATCGTGTACACCGGCACCGGTAACTACGATCGTTGCGTGGAGGCCGTGCGCGCCGGCGCCGCCGGCTTTATCGACAAAGCGGAACCGATGGAGCGGGTGACGCAGGAGGTGGCGAATGCCGTGGAGCGACACCGCCTCCGGCGTGAAGTCAGAGCACTGGAAACGCGCCTCGGCGAATCGTCTTTGGTGGGGCGAAGCCCGCCGATGGTGCGGCTTCGCGAGGCCATCGTCCGCGTCGCGCGGGTGCCGAGCACAGTGTTGATTTTGGGGGAGAGCGGCACGGGCAAGGAACTCGTGGCGAGGGAACTCCATCGACTGGGCCACCATCCCACTCGGCCGTTCGTGGCCATCAATTGCGCCGCGCTGCCGGAGCATCTGGTAGAAAGTGAGCTGTTCGGCCACGAGAAGGGCGCATTCACCGGAGCGATCGGGAGCAGAAAGGGCGCGTTTGAGGCGGCCGGGCGGGGAACGCTCTTCCTGGACGAGGTAGGTGACCTTCCCACTCCGGCGCAGGCAAAGTTTCTCCGGGTGCTCGAGCAGCGCGAAGTCATGCCCCTCGGCAGCACCCGTCAGGTTTCCGTGGACGCAAGGGTGGTCGCCGCCACGAACACCGATCTGGATGCCGCGGTCGCGGTCGGCGCGTTTCGGGAAGATCTACTCTATCGGTTGAATGTGCATGTCATCCGGGTGCCGCCGCTTCGCGAGCGACGGGAGGACGTGCCCCTCCTGGCGGAACGGTTGCTCGACGAGGTGTGTCGCCGGTTCGGCGTCTTGCCCAAGCGACTTTCGAGCGAGGCCCGCGAGCAACTCATAGCGTACGATTGGCGGAGGAATAATGTACGCGAATTACGAAATGCGGTCGAACAAATGGTGGTGAACGCGGATGGCGAGACGATTCGCGCGGAGCATTTGCCGGCCGAGCTGGTGAAGCATGGCCTGGCGGGGGAAGCAGAAGGATTGGGGACCTACCAGCAGGCGAAACTCGAGGCGGAGCGTAGGATCATAGTGACTGCGTTGGATCGGCATGATTGGCAGGTCACTCGAACGGCGGAAGCGTTGGGCTTGGCGGATCATGCGAGCCTATTGAAGATCATGCGCCGGCTGGGGGTGAGGCGGGAGACGTAGGTCCACAGGAGAACGTGTCCTCGCGGACACAACTCCCACACCTCTTCGTTTCCCCTCGGACACGTGTGGCTCGATGCTTCACCGTGCAGTACCACGCAACACTGAAATCCATAACAGGTTAGTCATCTCACACTCAATCGGCCGTATCTGGCCGCGGGATTGCCCTTTCGGGTGGCGGCACTGTTCGACCACCGGCGCCGCCGTCGCCACCACCCGAGGAGGAACGTATGACCCGCACTCTGATCCATTCATCCGATCGCCGCTTGTTGTGGACCGCGCTCGTCGTGCTGCCGCTCGCTCTTGCCGCGTGCGGGAACGAGAACCAGAAACCCATCGCCGTGCGGAATTCCCCCGAGGGAGCGTTGAAGGTCACTCCGGCCGGCGGGCTTCCGCCGCGCTCGGAACCGGCCGTCACCACCCCGACTGGCGCCATTGTCACCACCTTCGATGGGGCCGAGTCGCTGTATAACTCGGGCAAGTATGGCGAGGCAAAGGAGGCGTTCCAGCAGTATGTCAGCGCGAACCCGGAGCGGGCCATCGGGCAATACATGCTCGGCCTCTCCGCCTGGAAGAGCGGCGACCGCCACCGGGCCGACTTGGCGTTCGACCGAGCAATCGCGCTCGATCCCAAGCACGTCAAGAGCTACCTCAACTCGGCGCGCGTGCTCCTCGATCTGAATCGGGATCAAGAGGCGGTGGAACGGGTGCAGGTCGCGCTCGCCATCGATTCGACGTCGCAGGACGGGCTTCGGGTGTTGGCTCGGGCACAATCGAAACTCGATTTGACGGACGACGCGCTGGAGACCTATCGGAGAGCGATTGTTCTCGATGATCGGGACCCCTGGACTTTGAACAACCTCGGAGCTCTCTACCTCGAACTGGGCGAGCGCGAGGATGCATTGGCGGTCCTGGCCCGCACCGTGGAGATCCGTGGCACGTCACCGGTGTTCCAAAACAACTTCGGCATGGCGCTGGAGCAGACCGGCCATCTGACTGCGGCGAAGCAGGCGTATGAAGCCGCCGTTCGGGCCGACAGCACCTACAAGAAGGCCGTTGCGAACCTGAGTCGCCTCGGAGCCGTCGTGATCGATCCCAGCAAGGATGAACTGGTCGATCTCCACAGTTTGGCCGATCTCTTCCGAGTGCAAGTTGGGATGTGGAGAGACGCCGTTCTTCAGTCGATGGAGCGGCCGGAAAATTGAGGTGGGAAGGCGGGAGGGACAGCAAAACGGAATTGGCGCAAAATTGTAGGGGCACGGCATGCCGTGCCCCTACGATCGTTATGTTTTTCCGCCTTCCCGCCTCCTAGTTGCCGTCCTTCAATTTGCCGTCCTTCATTTGCCGTCTTCCATTTGCCGTCTTGTTTTCTCGTCCGCCGTCTCGAGCACCCACCGTTCCAGCCGTCCGTCGGCATCGCTTCGCGTGGTGCGGATAGCACCGATGGTGTGCTGCACGATGCCGGTGGTTGCGAGCCAGGTAGCGCCTTCAGGCTGGGTGACCAGCACGCCGCGATACCCCAGCCGCGACGGAGCCTCCAACGAGTCATCGATGTCCGGCAAGGAGGCCCACAGTTCGAGAAACCCATGGACTTGGGATTCGTCAAGTGGCCATTGCGGGTCCGGGCGTCCCGAGTACACCAGCGCGCGAGCCATCCAAGCCATTCCTCGTCCTCCGATTCTACCGCAGTTTGATGTGGCCGTGCATCACGATCATGAAGCTGCAGAAGTCCGTGTAGCCTCCGCGATCTGCCGTGCGCGGATCGGGGATCGGGTTGCCGCTGTTGTCCACGTTCGTCACTGGCGTACCGCCCGGCTTGTGGCTCCAGTAGCCGTTCCGTCCTTTACGGTACCAATGGAAGTCAGAATTTGGCGCAACGACCAGGGCCACGAGATGGCCTTCCTTTGGACATTTGTTCTTTTTCGGCGCGAGAATCAGCTGGTCGGCGATCGCGCCATTCCGAACATCCGGGCACTGGAGCTGTTGGTATTCGGCGCCGGCGGCTAGGCCGGGTTGCGCGAACGTATCGGAGCGGTAGTCCGATGCGTAGTTGTAACAGTTGTTGCTCCATTGAATCGGGCCGCCGTCATTCCACCATTGCGGTTCGTACAATGGAGCGCAATGGCAGTGGATCCGGTGGGGATGGCGGTGGTGCCGCCAGTGGTAGTGTCGAATGACATGATGGAACCGGCGGATCTCTTCGAGACAATACTCGCTCAGGCGAGGCCCGCCGGGCGCGAATCGGATCGGGCCCGTGGAGCCGCAGACGAAGTCCTCGACGGACGAATCGGCGACTGGGCGGCTCACATCAACGCCGTAGAGATGTCCGGCGGCCACTCGGAACGCCCGCGGAAACTTGCGGTCACGTTTTGAGTCCACCTGCTCGATGATGAGCCCGCGGTAGCCCAGGGTTCCGGTGGGGCGCCGAGGTGGAGAGGCGGCGGCTGGCTTCCGGGGCGCGGCCAGGCGTTCGAGGAGATCTTTGGCTTCGTGTCCATCGACGGTGACAACGGGGTTGGGCCGGCCGCTGAAGATGTCGATCGTGATGCGGAGAGTCATGGGACCTCCAAGGGGTGGTCATCGTCGAATTGGGAACCTTGCGACCGGGAGAGTGCGCAAGGGTGGGGACGACTGTCACACGTTAGGGAGCACCGGCGAGGTCCACAAGTTAGGAAAAACCCTTGGAAAGGGGAAACAGGACGGCAAATAAAGGACGGCAAGAAAAACAAGACGGGAAGAACGGGACGGCAAATGAAGGACGGCAAGAAAAACAAGACGGCAAAGAATACTGGCAAGACAGGGGGGCCAAATGGCTCGGCGCAGGATAGAGATCCCGTCTGCGGTCGCAGGGTTAGCCGCTTGGGATGGGGCCGGCCAACATTGTTAAATGACCTCCTCGCCTTTCCGCCGACTTGAAGCCTGGCAGGCCAGCCGGGATCTATATGTAAGTTGGTACCGGGTAACCGCTGCTTGGCCAAAGCAGGAGCTGTATGGGCTCACGAGCCAGACCGGCCGCGCGGCTTATTCGATCGCGGCGAACCTGGCGGAGGGCTCCGCGAAGCGGGGCGCCAGGGAATTTCGCCGGTTCGTGGACATCAGGCTTGGATTCCTCGCCGAACTCGAGTGCGCCCTCGAGTTGGCGCGCGATGTTGGGATCCTACCACCTGAGCGATGGTCCGAGATTGAGGGAGTTAGACGGCGAGCCGGTGCTCTCTGCTGGCGCCTCGCCGCGTCGCTACGACAGAGCGAGCCATAGGCATTCCGTACTGTTCTTGCCGTCTTGTATTTGCCGTCCCCTCATTTGCCGTCTCTATTCTTGCCGTCTTTTTCTTGCCGTCCCTCACTTGCCGTCTTTCTCCTGCCGTCTTTCTCCTGCCGTCTTGTATTTGCCGTCCCTTTTCCCCGCTCTATCGGCTTCGTTTCGCGCGCCCGCGTTGGGCCAGATCCACCTTAAACGTCTCCCCGTTGATCGTCACGGTAGCGAACTGGGTTCCGTCAAATGTGATGGTGGCGTCCCGCTGCTTGGTCGTGTTGAAGTCCGTGCCGCCGGTGATTTTGATGGTTTCGGACCGCACAATGGTGCCAGAGAGGGGCCAGCTGGTCGACGTCCGGGGAACGGGGATGACGAGATTGGTGACGGTTTCGGAGTGCGTCAGGTCAAACTGCCGCGCCGCGCCGTCTTGAGATTCCTTGACTCGGCTCGAGGCGCCGGACCCGGTGCCGTTCCAAATCAGCGTGGTCTCGTGGCCGGTGAGTCCGCTGACGGTAAAGTCTCGGACATCGTTGACCGTTCCGCTCCAGTGTCCGCGGTCGACGGTGCCGGTCACGGTGGCGTGCACGTTGACCGAGGCGGTCGTGAGCGAGTCGTACGCCGTTTGGGTATTTCCGGCTGCGTCCTTATAGGTGCAGGTGCGGGTGACCGTTTCGCCCTCGTGGGTCATACTGGTGCAATCGAACTTGCCCGGGTCAGCGCGGAACCCGAAGCCGAATCGTCCGCCGGGCCCGCGCATCATCTCCACGTCGCGTCCGGCCGCGTCGGCGGCAATCGTCGCGACGTCTTGGTTGAGAAGTTGATCGAAGTTGCCGGGGCCCATGGCGTTGTGGGAGCAGGCGGTCGAGACGAGCGCCGCTGTGGCGAGAGCTGCAGAAATCCGCTTCATGCTTTCGCTTCCTGTTTGGGTCTGATGACTGATGGATCAACTTGGCTGCTAGTGCAAGGGACGGACCAGTGGGTTTGTGGTGTCGGGCGCCAGTGTTGGGTGTTGTGGGATAAGCAGTTGCGATTGTGGCGGCCGGCTTTCGCCCCTACCTATTCGCGCGGTGAGGACGGGGGTTGTCCCGGGAGGGGGACGCCAAGGGGGAAGAACAGGACGGCAAGAACAAGACGGCAAATACAAGACGGCAAATGCAAGACGGCAAGAAAGGTCGGCAAATACAAGACGGGAAGAACAGGACGGCAAGCACAAGACGGCAAGGGAAACTACGTGCCGGGGGTGGGTTGGAGGAGTCAGGAGTGGAGGTGTGTCGCGGCGAGGGGCGCGGCCCCGAAGCAATCTGTTGGTGGTGCCGGACCAGGACATCGACGGTCCGCTTGTCGCGGCTGAAGCTGCGGCTCGGCGTGTATCGCTAAAGCGACATTTGCTCCCGGCCCGATCGCGGGTAGTCCCTTCCGTCACTGGCCATCGCATCCCGGTCGCCTTTTTCTTGCCGTCCTTCTGTTGCCGTCCCTTTCTTGCCGTCCTCCCCGCCTTGGGCGTATACTTACCGCCCGACCACGGGACGTAGCGCAGTCCGGTAGCGCACCTGAATGGGGTTGCCAATCGGCGCCGCCGCGTCCTTCTTCGAAGGCAGCGGCGCACCCGATCAGCTGGCTCGCCGTCGCAGTTGCTCCGGCTCGCAGTAGGGGGATCGCGGGGACCCGCGACCATATAGTTGGTAGGAACACCGGTTTGACGGGACGTAGCGCAGTCCGGTAGCGCACCTGAATGGGGTTCAGGGGGTCGCGGGTTCAAATCCCGCCGTCCCGATGCATCGAAGGTGAAGCCTCACAGTGACTTCCGCGGTGGGGCTTTTTCCTTCCACTCCCCCATGTTGTGAGTA